>NZ_JASBQZ010000069.1:0-17530 GCF_029960685.1 Pseudomonas sp. AL10 | reverse complement strand
CGAGAATGACGTGCTGATCGTCGTACCGATAACGCTCGCTTTCTCCGACAGCATTGGTCGCGCAAACCAGTCGTCCCGCTTCGTCATAGGCGTAGGAAACAACGTTTTGCTCGGTGACCCACACGTAGGGCTCACGCCCTTTGGCGCGATGCACCTGATAGTCCACCGCGACGATGCGACCCAACTCATAACGCAGCAGCAACGAACGACCGGCGCCGTTATCCAGCCGCTCAATCCGCCCAGAACGATCCCGGCAAAGGCGCAGCCGGTTGTCATACGCATCGCTGATGGTTGTCAGCACACCGTCGCGAAAGTTGTAGAAACGCGAGGCCTGGGCCAACACCAACTCGTCAGGCGCCGAACCTAAATAGATCGCCGCTTCGGCCAGGCTATTGGTGATCGCGGGCCGAGAATCGGTGGGCAAGGGCAGGGTGGTCGAGCGGTTCTCATGGTCGATCCACACCACCGAATCGCCCGACACCACCAGACGATGGGCCAGCGCATGGCTCCAACCAAACCCCAACCCACACTCGACTTCCACCGCACTGGTGCGGTACAGCCGCGTCCATTCAAACGGCAAGATCCCATCCAGCGCGCCGTCGGTAAGGGTGAGCAACTCCTCGCCGGTAACCATCGACACCGGGCAACCGTGAGTGACCGTTTTATCCGCAGAAGCCGCCGCATCCCCTTTAGGATTTGAAGCCACAGCCGGCACATCATCGACAGGCTCCTGACGGACCAACGTCGTGCGCTGGGTCTTGCCGCGCACCATCGGCACCGGGCTCGAAACCAGCGTGTCGCCCGCCTTCAACGGCACCACCGGCACTGTCTTGACCGGCGTCGCCGCACTGCTCAGCAACACCGGCTTGGCGACCTCCACATGGGTTTCCAGCCGAGGCCCCTCCACCTGCTTGGCCAGCAATTCCAACAACGCCCGCGCCCGCCCGGATTTGACGTGACTGAGCACACGAGCCCCCAATCGCACCACCACGCCCATCGCACCCAACACGCGAATCAGCAGCAGATTGATCAGCACCTCACCGGTAATCTCACCCCACAGTTCAGCCATCTCCGGTGGCGGGAGCATGCGCATCCAGCTGACCAGCGCCGACAGGTAGATAAACAGCAGCGGCTCATCACTGAGCACCAACAAGCCTTGGGCTATCGCATCACTGCCCAGTGTCAGCAGTTCATCGAGCTCGGTTTGAGAAAGGTATTGCAGCAGTTTTTCGCTGTTGGGCTTGAGGTCGGCCAGCAGCGCAGACAGCTCGCCAAGGTTGTCCCACAGGCTGTAAAGCGCCTTGCCCAACCCACTGGCAAAAGCCGCTTCCAGCAAGCGGCGCCGCTCAAGCGGGCGTGCGTTTGCATAATTTTTCCACTGGGCCTGGAAGGTGTCGGTCCACTCTTTGCGCAGCCGGGCTTCCAGCGCGGCGATCACCGACTGGTAGGACGCATACAGCGCCTTGAAGTGATCCTGGGAAACGTTGGGGTAGAAACTCACCCGGTATTGCTGGTTGCGATCACACTCGGTGACTTCGAGGATGCCACTGGGGCCGATGGTCTTATGAATGGGCTCGCCCAGCGGGCCGCCGTTTGGATCAACGCGTTGCACCACCACCGGCGTGTTGCCGATGGGCACAAACCTGGTGCTCTGGAACATATGCACCAGGGTAAAGGTACCTGTGGCCTGGCACGTGGCGACGGTGCTGTTGGGCAAGAGGGAACGATTGATCGGCGCGACCAGCGCGACGTTCTCCCCAACCTTGAACACCTGTTCGACGTCCAGCGCCGAGAAGCTCCAAAAGCTTTCGGCCCACTCGTCAAAGGTGTTCAAGCAATCGCGAAAGTCACGGAAGACGCCTTCAACGTCGACCGTTTCCGCGTTCATTGGCGTCAGCGCCAGCCTGCCAATGGCCGGGTTCAAGTGCCGGCCCCGTCAACCGCACGCGTCACGGAAAAAACCATCTGCACTCCCTCGCACTGTTTGATCAGGCGAGGGACTTTGCAGAGGTTTGCCGGGGCGAGGAGTAGAGCTTATCCGGCAGTTGTGTGGGATGTTTCAGTTACTGCCAGGCACGGGGTTCGGCATGCCGACGAACCCCGGTTAGACTTACCTGTCGATATCAGCACTGCCCGGCCTGTCGTTAACCAAGGAAGCCCCATGTATTCAACGCGTCTGCTGCTCTGCCTTATTCCTTTGCTGGTACTGGCCGGTTGTTCCACCTCCCGTGGCCCTCAGCAGCCCGAGCGCAGTGAAGCCGAGGTGAAGGCGCAGATCGTGCGCCTGCTGCCGGCCAAGGTCGCGGACCGCAACGGTTGGGCCCAGGACATCTATACCGCCTTCGACACCCAGAAAATCTACCCCAGCAACGAAAACATCTGTGCGGTATTGGCGGTGACCGAGCAAGAGTCCACCTATCAGGTCGACCCGCCGGTGCCGGGTATGGGCAAGATCGCTCAGGATGAAATCCTGCGCCGCGCCGGCAAGGTGCATGTGCCGGCATTCGTGGTGCGCAGCGCCTTGCAACTGCGCTCGCCCACCGGCAAAACCTACGCAGACCGTTTGAATGCCGCCCGTACGGAGAGGGATTTGAGCGGCATCTTCGACGACTTCATCAGTATGGTGCCCCTGGGCAATACGCTGTTTGGCGGCTTCAACCCGGTGCACACCGCAGGCCCCATGCAGGTCAGTATCGACTTTGCGCAGAAACAGGCGCGGAGTTATCCCTACACGGTGGACGGCACGATTCGCCGCGAAGTGTTCACCCGTCGCGGTGGCATGTACTTCGGCATCGCCCATCTGCTCGGTTACCCGGTGAGCTACGACCAGCCGCTGTACCGCTTTGCCGACTTCAACGCCGGTTGGTACGCCAGCCGCAATGCCGCGTTCCAGGCCGCAGTCAGCCGTGTGTCGGGTAAAGAGCTGGCGCTGGATGGGGATTTGATCCGCTATGGCTCATTGCTGCCCGGCACCACCGAGCTGGCGGTGCGTTCACTGGGGGCGAAGTTGGATATGCGCAACCCGAGCATCCGCAGCCAACTGGAGCAGGGCGAGCAGTTGGATTTCGAGGACACCACCTTGTACAAGCGCGTTTTCAGCCTGGCCGACCAGGCGGCCGGCAAGCCGCTGCCTCGGGCGATCCTGCCGGGTATTGTGCTCAAGAGCCCGAAGATCACCCGCAACCTGACCACGGCCTGGTTTGCCAAGCGCGTGGATGAGCGTTACCAGCGCTGCATGAAGCGCTGATCAACCGCGACGCTTGACGAACCGGCGCCACAAGCCCACCCACAACCACACCACCGGGAACGCCAAGATCACGAAGGGCAGCACATAGCTGGCACGTTCCAGGGCGTCTGCGGTGCCGTTCACCAGGTTGTCTCCCAGGTTGCTGAACATCCGGGTGAACCTTGACACCTGGTTGGCGCCGTCCGAGGAACGGAAGTTCAAGGTCACGCGGTTGGTGTCGAGGCGGCGTTGCTGGCCGGCGGCAACCTGAGCCAGTTCCTGCAGCTCGTTTTCAATGCCGGCTTGCTCTTTGCTCAGGACGATCAGATCGCTGACGGTGATGTCCTTGCGCTTGGCCAGTTCATCGAGGCGTTGCTGCTGAGCTTGCAGGCGGCCCTGGCGGCGGCGCACATCCGCCACGGCATCGGCCAGGTCTTCGGCAGTGGTGATGCGCTGGCCGAGCTTACCGCCTTCGGCCGCGAGGGCGACCATCGGTTCCACACCCGTGGGCGCGATCCGCAGGATGATCTGGCCACCTTGGCCGTCTTCGGTAATGCCAAGGATATTGCAGGCACCAAAGCGCGCCGTTTCACACGCCTCACGAGTGGCCTGCATACGCGGCGCAAGCAGGCCGCCGGGCAGGGCCAGGGTCAATTCATGCTCATAGGCCAGTTGCGCCCCGGCCTTGCCCTGTTCGCCATTGATGACCGTGGCGCGAGAATGGTCCTTGGGGGAACAACCGGCCAAGGCCAGGCCAGCAAGCAAAATCAACAGCGGCGCGCGAAGCGGGTGGGAGTTGCCGTCCAGGTGGCGCATGGCGTTTCCTTGAAATGTGCAGGAGAAATTGGCCGAGATTAAAGCGGGTCTGACCCATTAACGCAAAGCATTGCCCGGGATTTGCCCGGCTGATGGTGGTGGCTGCCGGGTCGAGGCTGGCGTACACCTCAAGCCTCACACCAGGGAAGCATCCGCCATGAACGCTCAGACCGTCCCCCAAGGCTTTGTCCCATTGCCGCGCAGCAGCCCGTTGCTGGAACTGCTCGGCCCGGCGTATTGCCGTGGCGAAGGTTTGCAATTGGAAGTCGGCCTGCGCGCCGATCATCGCCACGCCAATGGGCGAGGTACGGTGCACGGCGGGGTGCTGGCGACGCTGGCCGATATCGGCATGGGGTACGCCATGGCGTTTTCCAGTGAGCCGCCGTTGCCGTTGATTACCGCCAGCATGACCTTGGATTACCTGGGCGCCGTGCAGGTAGGGGAGTGGATGGTGGTGCGTTTGGAAAGCCACAAGCGCGGACGGCAGATGGCGTTTGCCACGTTGAGTTTGCAGGTGGAGGAGCGCGTGGTGCTGCGGGCGAGCGCGGTGTTCGCGGTGCCGCAAGCTGACAGGCAATGAGATCAAATGTGGGAGCTGGCAAGCCAGTTCCCACATTTTGACCGAGTTCATTCAGGGGGATCGAGAAAAAGAAAAGGCCTGGTTTTCGTGGAACCAGGCCTTTTCAATGTTGCTCGTTATGTCTCATATGTAGGAGCGAGCTTGCTCGCGAAGAACTCACAGGCAACACGTTCTATGAGGAGCGCTGCGTTATCGTTGAGGTTTTTCGCGAGCAAGCTCGCTCCTACAGGTCAGTTGCGTTCGAGCGCCAGGGCTACGCCTTGGCCGCCGCCGATGCACAGCGTTGCCAAGCCTTTCTTGGCGTCGCGCTTGATCATTTCATGCAGCAGGGTCACCAGCACGCGGCAGCCTGAAGCACCGATCGGGTGGCCGATGGCGATGGCGCCGCCGTTGACGTTGACCTTCTGCGCGTCCCACTCCAGCTCTTTGCCCACTGCCAGGGATTGCGCGGCGAAGGCTTCGTTGGCTTCGATCAGGTCCAGGTCAGCCAGCTGCCAGCCGGCCTTGTCCAGACAGCGGCGGGTGGCCGAGACCGGGCCGATGCCCATGATGGCCGGGTCGACGCCCGCGTTGGCGTAGCTGGCGATACGCGCCAGTACGGGCAGGCCGAGAGCCTTGGCTTTGTCGGCGCTCATCAGCAGCACGGCCGCAGCGCCGTCGTTCAGGCTGGAGGCGTTGCCGGCGGTGACGCTGCCGTCTTTTTTGAACGCAGGCTTGAGCTTGGCCAGGGATTCGGCGGTGGTGCCGGCGCGGGGTTGTTCGTCCACCGCAAAGGCCACCGGGTCGCCTTTGCGCTGGGGAATCAGGATCGGTGTGATCTCATCGGCAAAGCGTCCGGCTTCGATAGCGGCGGCGGCTTTCTGCTGGGAGGCGGCGGCAAAGGCGTCCTGGGCTTCGCGGCTGATACCGTACTTGTCCACCAGGTTCTCGGCGGTGATGCCCATGTGGTAATCGTTGAACGCATCCCACAGGCCGTCGGTGATCATGCTGTCGATCATCTTCGCGTGGCCCATGCGCAAACCGGTGCGCGCGGCAGGCAATACGTACGGGGCCAGGCTCATGTTCTCCATGCCACCGGCAATGATCACCTCGGCGTCGCCGCAACGAATGGCTTGGGCGCCCAGGTGCAAAGCCTTGAGGCCCGAACCGCAGACCTTGTTCAGGGTCAGGCTCGGCACGGCGTGGGGCAGGCCGGCGAGGATCGAAGCCTGGCGTGCCGGGTTCTGGCCGCTGCCTGCGGTGAGTACCTGGCCGAGGATCACTTCATCCACTTGCGCCGGGTCCAGGCCGGTCTGCTCCAGCAGGCGACGGATCACGGCAGCGCCCAGTTCCGGGGCCGGGATGTTCGCCAGCGAACCTTGGAAGCTGCCTACGGCGGTGCGGGTGGCAGCAACAATCACGACGTCTTGCATGGAATCTGTCCTCACTGGAAGTGCATTTCTGGAACATGGTCCGGGACGATCAGTTTACCGGCGGTCTTGCTCACAATCTCTTCAACGCTGACGCCAGGTGCGCGTTCCTTGAGGACAAAAGCGCCATTTTCGATTTCCAGGTACGCCAGGTCCGTGAGCACGCGCTTGATGCAGTTGGCACCGGTCAGCGGCAGGCTGCACTGGCTGAGCAACTTGGACTCACCGTCTTTGGAGGCGTGAGTCATGATCACGATGATGTTTTCTGCGCCAGCCACCAGGTCCATGGCTCCGCCCATGCCCTTGACCAGCTTGCCGGGGATCATCCACGAAGCGATGTTGCCCTGTACGTCCACTTCGAATGCGCCCAGTACGGTGAGGTCGACATGCCCACCACGAATCATCGCGAACGACTCGGCGGAAGAGAAGATCGAGGCGCCGATGCGTGCGGTGACGGTCTGCTTGCCGGCGTTGATCATGTCGGCGTCGATGGTGTCTTCGGTCGGGAACGGGCCCATGCCCAGCAGGCCGTTTTCCGATTGCAGCATCACTTCCATGCCGTCGGGGATGTAGTTGGCCACCAGGGTCGGAATGCCGATACCGAGGTTCACGTAGTAACCGTCCTGCATCTCGCGGGCAACGCGTTGAGCCATTTGTTCGCGGGTAAGCGCCATGATTGTTTCCTCTTATTGTTCTGGACGGGGATTATTTGCGGACGGTGCGCTGTTCAATACGCTTTTCGAAGGTGCCGCAGATGATCCGGTCGACGTAGATGCCAGGGGTGTGGATCTGCGCCGGGTCCAGCTCGCCCGGTTCGACGATTTCCTCGACTTCGACCACGGTGATCTTGCCGGCGGTGGCGGCCAGCGGGTTGAAGTTCTGGGCGGTGTGACGGTAGATGACGTTGCCGAAGTGGTCGGCTTTCCAGCCTTTGACGATGGCAAAGTCGCCGGTGATGGACTCTTCCATCAGATACGGGCGACCCTTGAATTCGCGAGTTTCCTTGCCTTCGGCCACGGGGGTGCCGACGCCGGTGGCGGTGAAGAAGGCCGGGATGCCGGCGCCGCCTGCGCGCATTTTTTCTGCCAGGGTGCCTTGGGGCGTGAGCACCACCTCAATCTCGCCGCTGAGCAGTTGCTTCTCGAACAGGGCGTTTTCACCCACGTAGGAGGCGATCACTTTGCTGATCTGCTTCTGTTCCAGCAGCACGCCCAGGCCAAAGCCATCGACGCCACAGTTGTTGGAGACCACCGTCAGGTCGCGGGTGCCTTTGCGCTTGATTTCAGCGATGAGGTTTTCTGGAATGCCACACAGGCCAAAACCACCGGAGAGCACGGTCATGCCGTCTTCCAGGCCTGCCAGCGCTTCTTCATAGGACGCCACGCGTTTATCGAAACCTGCCATATGCACCTCTTTTATTGTTTGTGGTCCAGCCAGTGAGTTGAGTGTTGCGCCAGCGGATTGATTTGTTAAGTTGTTTTTTAAGGTTGATTGATTTAGAAAACAGCATAGTCCAATCGTCGTCCGGAGCAGCTCATGACCGTCAAACAGATGCGTGCCTTTCTCGCCGTCGCGCAAAGCCTGAGTTTTGCCGCTGCCTGCGAGCGTTTGCACCTCTCCCAATCGGCGTTGAGCTTGACCATCAAGGGCCTGGAAGAAGGTTTAGGCGGGCGCCTGTTCAGCCGCAATACCCGTAACGTCGCGCTGACCCCTGAAGGTGAATCCCTGTTGCCTCTGGCCCGCCGGTTGATTGCCGATTGGGACAACGCCGAAGACGAACTGCGCCAGCGTTTTACCCTGCAACGCGGCCGAGTCACGGTGGCGGCCATGCCGTCGTTCGCGGGGAACCTGTTGCCGCCGATCCTGAAGATATTCCGCGCCCGTTACCCTCAGGTGAACGTGACGGTGCATGACCTGATCAATGAGCAGGTGCTGGAGATGGTGCGCGACCGTCAGGTGGAGCTGGGGGTGGCGTTCGAGCCATCAGATGGCTCGTCATTGGCGTTCACGCCGCTGTACCTGGACCGCTTTATCGCCGTGGTCCCGGGAGATTCAGCCTTGGCACAGCGCGCTGAAATCGACTGGAAAGCTCTATTGGAACAGCCGTTCATCACCCTGCAACGGCCTTCCACCGTGCGAGTAATGCTGGAAGAGCACCTGGGGGCCTTGCAGATGAAATTGCCCGTGGCCTTGGAAAGCCATCAACTGGCGACGGTGGGCAAGATGGTTGCCAGCGGTTTGGGGGTCAGCGCGGTGCCGGCGTTATGCGCCAGGCAGATGGAAGAGGCCGGAGCCCATTGCATTACCTTGACCGGCCCGGTGATCGAACGGCCGATTGGGGTGCTGACCAAGCCGGGGCATGAACTGTCGGCGGCGGCGCAGGTGTTGTTTGATATCTTTCGAGATGAAGCGGGGAAGGGCAGGTTTCCAACTTTTTAAGCCGGTAATACAAATGTGGGCGCTGGCAAGCCAGCGCCCACATTAATTAAGGACTACTTAGTAGTAACGGTCGATCACTTTAACTTGCGAGCTGTCTTTGAAAGACGCCCAGGCATTATTAAGTGTGTCGAACACCTGCTCGATAAAGTTGCGGTCAGCCGCGGCTTTCTTGCCGACATAACCCTGGCCACGGCGGTACATCTTCAAGCGCGCCGCCAGCTCACGGTTATTGCGGTCAAACTCGGCTTCTTCGGTATGGGGCGCCAGGCAGTCAATTTGCACTTCGCCCGATTTGCCAATCCACAGGATATGGTCGTCGAGTGTGTCTTTCTGCGCTGCGAACATCTCAGCCAATTCATCGATAGTTGGTTGGTTGTTCAGATTCATGTGTAAGCCCCTTGACCAGTTGGCGATCTATCAGTTGATTCGTTAATACCAGTTGAGTTGTCTCCGGTTACTAAAACCGGGCGTCAGCGACGGGCTGCCGAATACGGGCAGGGTCTTGAAGCTGATGCATGTAGTCTTGCTGATGGGCTGCTACGCAATGCTCTGATTACGAAGACAAGCCGCGTTTGAGCGTCTTGTACCTGTCCCTTTCGGGGCCGGTCAGCTTCATCAATCTGCCTTGTGGGCAGTGCACATCCAGAAAAACAGCTCGGCGGTCAGACGAGCCTGTTCAAAACGCTTGTTACCAACGCTCTCGATCCGAGAGACGTCTAGATCATGCAAGGACAAAAAGGTTACGTCAACGGTTATGTAGTGATTATTTTTGCTCACTACATAAATTGCCGTGGGGACGGGGGAATGCGGGAAAACGTGACTTGGGCGTCATTTTCTGTGCGGTGGGTCGCGGGATTTTGGTGACGAATTTACGCAGATCCCCTGTGGGAGCTGGCTTGCCTGCGATGGCGATGCGTCAGTGGGTACATGTTCGCCTGACACACTGCTATCGCAGGCAAGCCAGCTCCCACAGGTTGATGCGTCGCTATCTCAATTTCTCGGACAGTAAGGGTAATAGCCGCTCGCAGGACGCCTGGATTTTCACCTGCAACAGCTCATCACCCCGCGTCTTGCCCAGGTTGATGGCAATCACCGGCTTACCCTGTTCAACTATCGCCTTGCACAGGCGAAACGCCGAATAGGCCATCAGCGACGACCCCACCACTAACAGTCCTTCGGCATGTTCTACCGCCGTCATCGCCTTGAGCGCCGTCGCCGGTGCGACGTTCTCGCCAAAGAACACCACATCCGGTTTCAGCCTTGCGCCGTCGCAATGTGGGCAGTGGGGTACCTGGAAGCGCTGTTCAAACACCGGATCGAGCAAGGTGTCGCCATCTGGCGCTTGCACCGCATGAACCTGCGCCATGTGCGGGTTATCGACCTCCATCTGCCGCTGGATCACGTCGCGCTCGCTACGCAATTGGCAATCCAGGCACAGCACCCGATGCAAGCTGCCATGCAGCTCGATCACATCCCGGCTGCCGGCCTGGTCATGCAGGGTGTCGACGTTCTGCGTAATCAACCCGCTGATACGCCCATGTTGTTGCAGGGTCGCGAGCGCCAGGTGGGCCTTGTTCGGCTGGGCAATGCGCACCCGTGGCCAACCCAGCATCGCCCGCGCCCAGTAACGGCGCCGCGCCTCGGGGGTGGCGAGGAATTCCTGGTACATCATCGGTGGCTTGCCCCGGCGTACACCTTCACCGTCCCGGTAATCCGGGATGCCCGAAGATGTACTGATCCCTGCGCCGGTCAGCACCAGAAAGCGCCGGCCGGTCATGGCCCGGTGCAGGGTGTCGAGGTGGTCTTGCTGATGGTCCAGCGTGTCGAGCATGGGTTCCCCCTATTCGCCGCGGATGTACTGTTCCAGCTGCTGGATCAAGGCCGCTTGTTCGGCAATCGCTTCCTTGACCAAGTCACCGATGGACAGCAGGCCCAGCAGTTTGCCGTCTTCGACCACGGGCAGGTGGCGCAGGTGACTGTCGGTCATGATGTTCATGCATTCCTCGACACTCTTGTGAGTATCCACGGTGATCACCGGCGAGCTCATCACCTCATGGACCTTGGTGGTGACCGACGAGAGGCCCTTGAGCATGATTTTGCGTGCGTAATCCCTTTCGCTGATGATGCCGACCACCACGTCATCCTTGACCACGGGCAAGGCCCCGACGTTTTTCTCGGACATTCGCACCAGCGCTTCAAACACGGTGTGGTCCCATTTGATGGTGTGGACGTCCTGGTTTTTCTGGTCCTTGGCTTTGAGCAGTTGTGCAACGGTCTTCATGGC
This sequence comes from Pseudomonas sp. AL10, assembly GCF_029960685.1. Classification (NCBI taxonomy): domain Bacteria; kingdom Pseudomonadati; phylum Pseudomonadota; class Gammaproteobacteria; order Pseudomonadales; family Pseudomonadaceae; genus Pseudomonas; species Pseudomonas sp. AL10. The sequence goes on along the minus strand of NZ_JASBQZ010000069.1, from coordinate 6,776 downwards.
GGCCACTCCGGTGTTGTTGTTGGTAGTCCAGATCCCCTACAGAATCCTAGACCGAACTCGCCGGAGCAATGGCCAATGCGGCGTTAAACCTGTCGAAAAACGTCATGTGGCGGTTTTTTTCGGTATTTATCCCGCATTTGCCGGCTTTTTCCCGCGTTTGGGGCTGGCGCCGGCCTTGCGCGGGGCGGCCTTGCGTTTCTTTTTCCACGGCGTTGCACCTCGGCCAGCGGGGCTGGCGGGGCCAGTGATGGTCATGCGCATGCCGTTACAGCGTGCCACCTGCTTGCTCATCCACGCCGCTTGCTTGGCGACGAATTCTTCCAGGCTCATTTCGCCGCTTTGCACCATGTCCAGTGCCTGTTCCCAGATGGCGGTGGTGCCAGGGTCGGCGATAGCGCGGGGCACGGCGTCAATCAGGCTGAACGCGGCCGGGGTTGCCGACAGGGCCTTGCCGTTTTTCACCAGGTAGCCGCGGTCCAGCAGGCCCTGGATAATCCCGGCGCGGGTGGCCTCGGTGCCGATGCCCGTGGTGTCCTTGAGTTTTTGCTTGAGCAACGGGTCCTCCACCAGCTTGGCGACGTTTTTCATCGCCTTGATCAGGTCGCCTTCGGTAAAGGGCTTGGGTGGCTGGGTCCATAGGTCCTTGAGGTTGACCTTGGCCACGGCGTAGTCGTGGCCCTGCACCAGCGTCGGCAATGCTTGGGGCGCGGGGGCTTCGCGACCTTTGGCGGGCACCAACGCTTCGGGCAAGGCGCGTTTCCAGCCCGGTTCGATGACCACTTTGCCCACCGCGCGCAACGCGTGGCCGGCACAGTCGAAATCGGCCTGGGTGCGGTCGTATTCATGGTTGGGCAGGAACTGCGCCAGGTAGCGCGCACGAATCAGCGTATAGACCGCACGGTGCTTGCCGGTCAGTTGGCTGACCTCCTTGCCGGCGCCGGTGGGGATGATGCCGTGGTGGGCGCTGACCTTGGCGTCGTTCCAGGCCCGCGAACGGCGCTGAGGGTCGATGTTCGGCATCAGTTCGTTGACCGCTGTGTCCGCACGGCCCAGTGCCGCCAGAATCTTCGGCGCTTCACTGTGCTGGCTCAACGGCAGGTAGCCGCAATCGCTGCGTGGGTAGGTGATGGCCTTGTGGGTTTCATACAGGGATTGGGCGATATCCAGGGTTTCTTGAGCGCCCAGGCCAAGCTTCTTCGAACAGATCTCCTGCAAGGTGCCAAGGTCGAAGGGCAGGGGCGCCACCTCGCGCATGCGTTCGGTACGCAGTTTCACCAGCCGCGCCGTGGCGGCGTTGAGCATGGCGTCGGCGGCGTCCCGCGCCAGTTGCGGGTTGAGGCAACGGCCCTGGTCGTCACAGGCATCCTCAGGGGCGCGCCATTGGGCGGTGAAGGTCATGTGCTCGTGGCGCAGGTCGACATCGATGGCCCAATAGGCCACCGGCACGAAGTCGGCGATGCTGCGATCACGGTCCACCACCAGGCGCAGGGTCGGGGTTTGCACCCGGCCAACCGGCAGCACGCCTTGGTAACCGGATTGGCGCCCCAGCAGGGTAAACAGGCGGCTCATGTTCATGCCGATCAGCCAGTCGGCACGCGAGCGCCCCAGGGCCGAGTGATACAGGCTGAAGGTTTCTGCACCGGGTTTGAGCGCCGCCAGGGCCTTGCGAATGGAGGCGTCGTCGAGTGCCGACAGCCACAGCCGCTGGATCGGCCCGCGGTAGCGGCAATGCTCCACCAGTTCACGGGCGATCATCTCGCCTTCACGGTCGGCGTCGGTGGCGATCACCAGTTCCTGGGCTTCCCCCAGCAAGCGTTTGACGGCCTTGTATTGGCTGGCGGTCTTGGGCTTGACCAGCATCTTCCATTTTTCCGGAACGATCGGCAGGTCGGCCAGCACCCAGCGTTTGTACTTGGCGTCGTAAGCGTCGGGCGGAGCGGTTTCCAACAAGTGGCCGATGCACCAGGTGACCGTGACTCCATGACCCAGCCAGCACCCATCGCCACGGCGGCTGGCGCCGAGCACGGCCGCGATATCCTTGGCCTGGGAGGGTTTTTCACAGAGGTACAGCCGCATGGTCATCACATCAGATCAGGTTGATGCCTTGCAGGATGCTTATTTGAACGGATTTGAGCAACCATTATCTGTATGGATGTACAGCAATTTGTGTGAGCACTGCACACCGCTGTAGGAGCGAGCTTGCTCGCGAAGGTCGTTAACGATGACGCGGGGCGCCTGGTGCCCCGCGTTGCTCTCAGGTTCTTCGCGAGCAAGCTCGCTCCTGCAGGGGGGAGGTATCAGTTTTTTTCGATATCCACATGCCGGGTTTCCTTGAGGCAGAACAGCCCGACGATCAGGCTCACCCCCGTCACCACCACCGGGTACCACAACCCATAGAAAATATCGCCGGTGTACACCACCAGGGCGAACGACACCGTCGGCAGGAACCCGCCAAACCAGCCGTTACCGATGTGGTAGGGCAGGGACATCGAGGTGTAGCGGATGCGCGTCGGAAACAGCTCCACCATCAGCGCCGCCAACGGCCCGTAGCACATGGCGGCGATGAAGATCAGCACCACGATCAGCACCACCACCATCAGCTTGTTGACCTGGGCCGCATCTGCCGAAGACGGATAACCGGCCAGGGCCACGGCGCCACGCAGGGCCGCTTCATCAAAACCGTCGATGCGCACATCGCCGACGCTCACTTGCACCGGGCTGCCCGCAGGGGCGGCGACGCTGCTGTAGGGCAGTCCCTGTTTGACCAGGAAGGTCTTGACCTTGTCGCAGGGGCTGTCAAAACGGGCCTTGCCCACTGGGTCGAACTGGAAGGTGCAGGTGGCCGGGTCGGCCAGTACGGTGATCGGCGCCTGTTGGCTGGCCTGGTCCATTGCGGGGTTGGTGTAGTGCGCCAGGCCTTTGAAGATCGGGAAGTACAGCGCGGTCGCCAGCAGCAGGCCGAGCATCAGCACCGGCTTGCGCCCGACCTTGTCCGATAGCCAGCCAAACAGGATAAAGAACGGCGCGCCAATCACCACGCTGATAATCAACAGCATATTGGCCAGGGCCGGGTCCATGCGCAGGAACTGGGTGAGGAAGAACAGCACATAAAACTGCGCCGCGTAGAAGGTCACCGCCTGCCCGCCGTTGATGCTGAACAGGGCGATCAGCACCACCTTGAGGTTTTCCCATTTGCCGAAGGACTCGCGAATCGGCGCCTTGCAGGCCTTGCCTTCCTCTTTCATTTTCAAGAAGGCGGGCGACTCGTGCAGGCTCATGCGGATCCAGGTCGAGATGCCCAGCAGCACGATGGAAAACAGGAACGGAATGCGCCAGCCCCACACTTCGAACTGATCGCCGGTGAAGTAACGGCAGGCCAGCACCACCAGCAGCGACAGCAGCAGGCCGAGGGTGGCGGTGGATTGAATCCAGCTGGTATGCAGCCCGCGCTTGCCCGGTGGCGCATGCTCGGCCACGTAGGTAGCAGCGCCACCGTACTCGCCGCCCAGCGCCAGGCCTTGCAGCATGCGCAGCACAATGAGGATGATCGGCGCGGCAATGCCGATGCTGGCGTAGGTCGGCAGCAAGCCGACGCAGAAGGTGGCCACGCCCATCAGGATGATGGTTACGAGGAAGGTGTACTTGCGCCCGATCATATCGCCCAGGCGGCCGAACACTAGCGCACCGAATGGCCGTACTACAAAGCCTGCGGCAAAGGCCATCAAGGCAAAGATAAACGCCGTGGTGTCGTTGACCCCGGCAAAGAACTGCTTGCTGATCACCGCCGCCAGGGCGCCGTAGAGGAAAAAGTCATACCACTCGAACACCGTCCCCAGGGAGGAGGCGAAGATGACTTTTCTTGATTCGTTGGCGGTACTTGCGCTGGCCGCCGAGCCCAGGGGTTGAGCATGTTCTGACATCGGGTGTCCCTCACAGTGATTATTTATTGTTTTTCCACTGTCGGCGCCAACCTCAGCGCCGCTATTTTTTCAACGTCAACGATTACGCGGGGTGTCCTGTAATGCGCGGTGCTGGTGGGTTTTTCGCGAGCAAGCTCGCTCCTACAGTGTTGGGTGACAGGATGAGCTGCGCGGCTTTCTCCGCGATCATCAGCGTGGGTGAGCAGGTATTGCCGGAGGTGATGCGCGGCATGATCGACGCATCGGCAATGCGCAGGCCAGGGATGCCGTGTACGCGCAGTTGGCTGTCGACCACCGCGTCTTTGTCATCGCCCATGCGGCAGGTGCCCACCGGATGGAAAATCGTGGTGCCGATCCGTGCGGCGGCTTCGTGCAGTTGTTCTTCAGTTTGCAGGTCTTGGCCGGGCAGGTATTCCACCGGTTTGAACTGGCTCAGGGCCGGAGCGGCGACGATGCGCCGGGTCAGGCGAATGGCGTCGGCGGCGACGCGTAAGTCTTCGGGGTGGCTGAGGTAATTGGGTTGTATCCGCGGCGCATCCGCCGGGTTGGCCGAACGAATATCCACCCGGCCGCGACTTTGCGGGCGCAGGTCGCAGACCGACGCGGTAAATGCCGGGAAGCCGTGCAACGGTTCGCCAAAGCGCTCCAGGGACAGTGGTTGCACATGGTATTGCAGATTGGCCGAGGTCTGCTCCGGCCCGGAGCGGGCAAACGCGCCGAGCTGGCTGGGCGCCATCGACAGAGGGCCGCTGCGGTCATACAGGTAGCGCAGGCCCATGCCCATCTTGCCCCAGAGTGTGCCGGCGATCTGGTTCAGGGTGCGGGCATTTTCCAGCTTGTAGATCAGGCGCAGTTGCAGGTGATCTTGCAGGTTGCCGCCAACGCCTGGCAGTTCATGCACCACGTCGATACCCAGGGGCTTGAGCACCTGGGAAGGGCCGATCCCTGAACGTTGCAGAATGCCCGGCGAACCCACCGAGCCGGCGCACAGTACGATCTCTTTGCGCGCTTTCCAGATCAGTGCCTGGCCGTGTTGGCGCCCCAGTACCTGCGAGGCACGACCGTTTTCCAGCAGCACACGCTCAACCTCTACCTCCGTCAGCACGGTGAGGTTAGGCCGCTGGCGGATCGGCTTGAGAAACGCCTTGGCCGCATTCCAGCGCACACCGGCTTTCTGGTTGACCTGGAAGTAACCGCAACCCTCGTTATCGCCCTGGTTGAAGTCATTGATATTGGCGATGCCGCTTTGGGCAGCCGCCTCACGAAACGCATCGAGGATCGGCCACGACAGGCGCTGTTGCTCGACGCGCCACTCGCCGCCCTCGTTGTGGAATTCAGAGCCGCCGGCAAAATGGTTTTCGCTCTGTTTGAACAGCGGCAGTACGTCTTTCCAGGCCCAGCCCGCGTTGCCCGCCGCCGCCCAGCCATCGTAGTCCTGAGCCTGGCCGCGCATATAGATCATGCCGTTGATAGACGAGCAGCCGCCCAGCACTTTGCCCCGGGGGTAGCTCAAGGCGCGCCCTTGCAGGCCGGCTTGGGATTCGGTCTTGAAGCACCAGTCGGTGCGTGGGTTGCCGATGCAGAACAGGTAGCCGACGGGGATATGGATCCAGGGGTAGTTGTCGCGGCCACCGGCTTCCAGCAGCAGGACACGGTGAGCCGGGTTGGCGGACAGACGATTGGCCAGCAGGCATCCGGCAGGGCCGGCGCCGACGACGATGTAATCGTATTCAGCAGTTGCATTGGGCATCTGGGGTCTCGCTTGTTTTTCTTATTGGCCCCATCCTAGTTGTTAGTTTTCGTCTTAAAAATGTTAGTTTTTACCCACCCGCTGTGCGTTTTTAAACAACGGCGGCTGGCCCGGGCACTGGAGGCGATATGTTCGACTGGAATGACCTGCGGTTTTTTCTCGAGTTGCAGCGCAGTGGCCGCCTGCTCACCGCCGCCCAACGCCTGAAAACCACGCATGCCACCGTGGCCCGGCATATCGACGCCATCGAGAAAAGCCTCGGCACGGCGTTGTTCGTGCAACATGCCCAGGGCTATGAACTGACGCCTGCCGGCGAAGCGCTGCTCAAACATGCGGAGGCCATGGAGAACGTGGCACTGTTGGCCGAAGACGAGCTCACCCATTCTGCTGCGCCCCTGGGCAAGATTCGCCTCGGCGTGGCCGAAGGGCTGGGGGTGATGTTTTTGGCCTCGCGCATGGGAGGGTTGTTTGAACGCTATCCAGGATTGGAGGTGGAGCTGGTCGCGGTGCCGCGTTTTGTCAGCATCCTCAATCGCGAAGCGGAGATCAGCATTCACCTGGAGCGCCCCAGCGCCGATCAACTGGTGACGCGCAAACTCACCGATTATCGTCTGGCGCTGTACGCCAGCCGTGCCTACCTGGCCCGCAATCCGCCTATCGAGAAGCGTGAAGACCTTGCTGCCCATGCCTGGATCGATTATGTCGATGACCTGCTGTTCAGCCAGGAGCTGAAGTTACTCAACAGCTTCTGCCGTAACCCCAAGGTGGTGTTCCACAGCACCAGCGTGATCGCCCAGCACCAGGCGGCGCGTTCGGGGTTGGGCATTGCGGTGTTGCCATGTTTTATGGCGGCTGGGGATGGAGAGTTGGTGCCGTTGTTGCCGGCAGAGGGCATTCAGCGCAGCTATTGGATCAGCTCGCGTCGGGAGCTGCACAAGTCGGTGCGGTTGCGGGTGTTGTGGGATTATGTGGTGGAGTTGTGCGCGCGGGAGCAGGGCTTGTTGCTAGGTGAGTCCCGCTGACGCAACACACGGATTAAAAAGTGGGAGCTGGCTTGCTCGCGAAGGCGGCCTGACAGGCGACACAGTTGGATTGTGTACATATCC
>NZ_JASBQZ010000068.1:0-17573 GCF_029960685.1 Pseudomonas sp. AL10 | reverse complement strand
CGCCGTCAGGGCGGAACCCTAAGTGGCCGTTACCTAAATAACGGATATGTACCCGATCCAACTGTGTTGACTGTCAGGCCGCCTTCGCGAGCAAGCCCGCTCCCACAGGTGGATTGTGGGGTGTCAGGTAGAGAGATGTCGGCTTTCAGGCCGTCATCGCAGGCAAGCCAGCTCCCACATTTTTTAGATCGCGGCGCGTCAGTTAGAACAGCGTCGGCTATCCGGCCGTCACGGACAAGCCCGCTCTCACAATTGACCACACAAGGTTCAGTCAACTCGGTCAAAGGTGGGAGCTGGCTTGCCTGCGAAAGGGTCACCTCGGTCTCAAGCTGTAGCCGCAGCCGCCGGCACCTCAACCGCACTCAACCCTTCCTTCATCCGCTTGGCATCACGCACAAAACTGCGCGAGGCCTGGAACAGAAACAGCATGGTCAAGAACAGCGCCACCGGAATCAGGTACATGGCGTCATGCAAGCCCACGGCTTTATAAGCCTCGGTCATCTGCTGCGCCCCGTCCGCATACATCGCCGAATGAGCAAAGTGATCGGACAGCGCCCCGACCACCACCGGCCCCATGCCACCGCCGAGCAAATACAGCCCGGCAAAAAACAGCGCCATCGCCGTCGCGCGCAAACGCGGTTCGACCACGTCCTGGATCGCGGTATACACGCAGGTATAGAAGTTGTAGGCAAACAACCAGCCCACACTGAACAGCGCGACAAACACCCCGATTTCGACACGCCCGGCATGCAATGCCCAGGCGGTGGTAACCGTGGAGATGATCAAGCTGAACGCGGCAAACAACAACCGGCCATTGGCGACACGCTGATGAATCTTGTCGGCAATCCAGCCGCCCAGCGTCAATCCCACCAGGCCGGTCAGGCCGACGATGACGCCGGTCGCGACGGCCGCGTCCTGCAACGGCATAAGGAAATAGCGTTGCAGCATCGGCACCAGGAATGAGTTGCACGCATAGGTAGCGAAGTTAAAGCACAACCCGGCCAGCACCAGCCACAGGAAGGTCGGCACGGCCAGCACGCGGCGGATGGGGCGGTCGACGCGCTCCTGGGAAACCTGCACGGTTTCCGCCGCGCCGCGCTTGGGTTCTTTTATGTAGAACATAAACACCGCCAGGATCAGCCCCGGCACCGCCGCGATAAAGAAGGGCGCGCGCCAGCTGTCGAACGCCTTGACCATCGCACCGATAGTAAAGAACGCCAGCAACAGGCCCAACGGCAGGCCAAGCATGAAAATCCCCATGGCTCGGGCGCGGCGGTGGGCGGGAAACAGGTCGCCAATCAGCGAATTGGCCGCCGGTGCATAGCTGGCTTCGCCAATGCCAATGCCCATGCGCACCAGCAGGAAGGTCCAGAAACTGCCGACCATGCCATTGACCGCCGTCAGCCCGCTCCAGGCAAACAGGCCCCAGCCCATCAACTTGCTGCGTGAACCGGTGTCGGCCAGGCGCCCGAGCGGCAGCCCGGCAATGGCGTAGACGATGGTAAAGGCGGTGCCGATGATACCGAGCTGAAAGTCGCTCAAGTGCCATTCCATGCGGATGGGCTCGATGATGATCGCGGGAATGGTACGGTCAAAGAAATTGAACAGGTTGGCGAGGAACAGCAGGAACAGAATGCGCCAGGCATTCGCCGCTTGGGTCGAGTTCTGCATGGGTCCGTCTCTTTTATTGTTATGAGAGCTGCGATGCCCGGTGCATCCTGCTCAGGTCACTGCAACATAGTCAGGCTGGCGGTGATTGTCTGTAATGATTCGTAAAGCTGATAGGGCATGATTTCACCCAGGCAACGGGGGATTTTGCCCACGAAAATATAAGTGCGTACCCCTCTTCCCAACGGCCATGGCACGGATAGAATGGCGAGCCTTTCGCAGCACCCTCCTCCTACTTTTCTTATTGATGACGCCCATGTCCGAAGCCAGTCCGTGTCTGAATTGCGGTGCCTGCTGTTCACACTTTCGCGTGTCTTTCTTTTGGGGTGAGTGCGCCTCGTCCGGGGGCACGGTGCCCGATGAGCTGGTGGTGCAGATCAACCCCAGCCGCGTGGCGATGATCGGCACCGACCGCAAGCCGGCACGGTGCTGCAGCCTTGAAGGTGAAGTCGGACAAGCCACCAGTTGCTCAATTTATGAACAACGCTCCAGTGTATGCCGTGAGTTCGAGGCGTCTTGGAGCCAGGGCGTGCAAAATGTCGATTGCGACGCCGCCCGTGCCGCATTTGGCCTGGCCCCGCTGGAGGCCCCGCACTTCGAACTCGACCTGCCCATCAGCGCTTAGCACCAAACGCTATGGAAGGCATATCAAAATAATTTGAGATCAAAACGCCATTACTGATGGCAAATTTCGAGAGACTCCTATACTCGACCTCATAGGTCATCGCCGCTGGCAGTGACAGGGCTCTGTGACGGGATAAGCTATGGAATGGCTGGGGCAGCATTTTTTTACCGACCTTCCAGACAGCGGGCATTTATTGCTCAATTGCACTCATAACCCGTTTCTGGTGCTGCTGGCGTACCTGGTCGCCTGCGCGGCGGGTTTCGGTACCCTGGACATGGCCGAACGTGTCGGCCATGTCGAAGACCCCACCGCCCGCCGCCATTGGCGCTGGCTGGGTGCGGGTTGCCTGGCAGGCGGCATCTGGTCGACCCACTTCATCAGCATGCTGGCCTTCCAAGCGCCCATTGCCATTCACTACGAACTGATCATGACGTTCGTCTCGCTGCTGATTGCCCTGATCGCCTCGCTGCTCGCCATGCAGACCCTCAGTCATACCCACCTGCGTTTTCATCAGTACCTGGTGGCTTCGGTGTGGATGGGGCTGGGTATCGCGCTGATGCACTACGTGGGCATGTCGGCCATGCGTTCCCAAGCCCAGGTGTACTTTGAAACGCGGCTGTTTTTGGCCTCGGTGGCGATTGCCATGGGCGCCAGCCTGGCGGCGTTGTTGCTGTCCAGTTACCTGCGCAATGGGGCCGGCGTGTTTCACCAACTGCTCAAATACGCCGCCAGCCTGGTGCTCGGCGCCGGGATCCTGAGCATGCACTTCACCGGCATGGCGGCCATGCAAATGCTGGTGCCCAGCGGCACGGATCTGTCGTTGCGGGCCGATGACAACCCGATTCAACTGGGCCTCTCAGTCGCGATGATCACCTTGCTGGTGATCGGCAGCAGCGTCAGCGCAGCCCTGGCCGACAAGAAGCTGCAACACAAGGAGCGCGACCTGCGCCGGGTCAACGCGCTGCTCAGCGAACTCGACCAGGCCCGCGCCTCGCTGCAACAAGTGGCTCACTTCGACGCGTTGACCAGCCTGCTCAACCGCCGTGGTTTCAATCAGATCTTTGCGGAGAAAGTCGCGGAAAAAACCCGCACTCAAGGCATGATGGCGGTTATCTTCCTCGATATCGACCACTTCAAGCGTATCAATGACAGCCTGGGCCATGATGCGGGCGACCAGCTGCTCACTGTGCTCGCCGGGCATATCAAAGGTTCGATACGCAGCCATGAAGATGTGGTGGCACGCTTTGGCGGCGATGAGTTCTGCATCCTGGTCAATATTCATCACCGCGACGAAGCCCGGCACATGGCCCAGCGCATCATGCAGAAGATGAAAGAACCCATCGAACTGGCCGGTCGGCGCATGGTGATGACCACCAGCATCGGCATCAGCCTGTTTCCCGAAGACGGCCACACCTGCGAAGAACTGCTTAAAACCGCCGACCTGGCGCTGTACCAATCCAAGGATGCCGGGCGCAATTGCTTGAACTTCTTCAGTTCCAACCTAAAAACCCGTGCCTTTCTTGAGCTGCAACTGGAAGAAGAACTGCGCGCCGCCTTACGTACGCGCAGCCAGTTGGTGCTGTTTTATCAACCGATCTTCGACATGAAGCTGGGCAAGGTCACGCGCCTGGAAGCCCTGGTGCGCTGGCAACACCTCCAACACGGGCTGCTGGCCCCGGACCGCTTTATCGGCATTGCCGAGAACAACGGGCTGATCGCCGAGCTGGACCACTGGGTATTGCGCCAGGCCTGTCACGACCTGAGCCTGTTGTCTGATCGGGGCTACACCGAGTTGATCATGGCGGTGAACTGCTCGGCGTTGAACCTGGCGCGTGACGAACTGGCCGATGAAATCGAAGACGCCCTGCGCTTCGCCGGCATCGGCACCAACCGCCTGGAACTGGAAGTCACTGAAAACGCGTTGATGGGCAATATCAGCAGCACCCTGGCCCTGTTGCGGCAGATTCGCGCCCTGGGTGTGTCACTGGCCATCGATGACTTCGGCACCGGCTATTCGTCGCTGGCTTACCTCAAGCGCTTGCCGCTCAACACCTTGAAGATCGACCGCTCGTTTATCCAGGACATCCCCAAATCCACCGCAGACAGCGAAATTGTCCAAGCGATTATTGGCATGGCCCACACCCTGCACTTGCAGGTGGTCACCGAGGGCGTGGAAACCCAGGCGCAGTTCGAGCTGTTGCTCAAGCATGGCTGCGACTACATCCAGGGCTACCTGCTCAGCCCGGCGGTGCCCTTCGACGACATCATCGGCGTGATGCAGGGGATTGCCATGCGTAATCCGCTATATCCGCTCAGCGTGGAAGGCAAAGACGCTCCACCGCCAAACGACCCAGCTGCGGGACGTATCGGCCCGCCTTCTATTGTCAGGCCGATCCGCTGAGACCAAGACGCGCAAGCTGACGATTTGAATGCGCGCGCTGCAGCGCTGAGTCATACGCCGAAACAATTGCGCGGCTATTTCCCGACGACCTGAACTGTGCCCGTGACGTTTACGTCACCCTCGCCTGTGATCTTTCGCTACGGCAAGGTGCCATCACGCGATAAGCGGTTACTCCCCTACACACTTCACCGCGTGAAAAATACGCACCTTTTTAGTGCTGGCAATTCTTACGCCGCCCTTTCCTGGATCAGAATCCATGGCGAGACCACCACTGCCCACAAGCTCGGATCACGTTCCACCAGGTCCAACGCCCGCGATGCAGACACTTCGCCAAGACTCCCGGCAGCTAGCCAGGCGGCGACTTTGTCACGGTTGTCTTCGGCCATTCCTTCGGCGGCCTCGATCAAATCCAGGCTGGCATCGACCCACAATAGGGCACCCTTGGCAAAGAACGGTTCAAGCTCCTTCCAGGAAATTTCGGCCGTTTCACCGAGCAGCTTGGCATAGAGGGTGCTTGGTTCTTGCGTCATGGGAATTCACCTGAGTAAAAAATCGGCGCAATCATAGCCCCGTCGCTCAGGCAGAAAAACCCAGTAGCAAATGAAGTAGCGATTGAAAGCGCCAGGAAAGCCAAGGAATGCCTTGAAAGCTGTTAGCAACCCGCCGCGATTCTGTCTTTTTCTTTCATTTAAGCGACATACCCAGGTTTTGCCCCCAGCTGCCAGCTTTTCAAGCGATCAGCCAGCGCTCTACACTGTACCGGTACAGTTGCCAGGGCAATGCCGGGGGGATATCCGCGATATCTGATCCGGTTCTGCAGCTCACAAGGCCGCTAGAACTATAAAAAATACAACAGTAAGAGTGGAGCACTATGAATAAGGCTACTAAGCAGATTTCCAAACTGTTTGCCGCTATGGTCCTGGCTGGGGTTGCCGGCCATTCGTTCGCAGCCGACACCATCAAGATCGGCATCGCCGGTCCCAAGACCGGTCCGGTGACGCAATACGGCGACATGCAATTCATGGGTGCCAAGCAAGCCATCAAAGACATCAACGCCAAGGGCGGCGTAGACGGCAAGATGCTTGAAGCCAAGGAATACGACGACGCTTGCGATCCAAAACAAGCCGTGGCCGTTGCCAACAAAGTGGTCAATGATGGCGTCAAGTTCGTCGTCGGCCACCTCTGCTCCAGCTCCACTCAGCCAGCGTCGGATATTTATGAAGACGAAGGCGTCATCATGATTACCCCGGCTGCCACCAGCCCTGAAATCACTTCCCGTGGCTACAAGCTGATCTTCCGCACCATTGGCCTGGACAGCGCGCAAGGCCCAGCGGCCGGCAACTACATCGCCGACCACGTGAAGCCGAAAATCGTCGCCGTACTGCACGACAAGCAGCAATACGGTGAAGGCATCGCCAGCGCCGTGAAGAAGACCCTTGAAGAAAAAGGCACCAAGGTTGCCGTCTTCGAAGGCCTGAACGCCGGTGACAAAGACTTCTCCTCGATCATCCAGAAACTCAAGCAAGCCAATGTCGACTTCGTCTACTACGGCGGCTACCACCCTGAGCTGGGCCTGATCCTGCGCCAAGCCAAGGAAAAAGGCCTGAACGCCAAGTTCATGGGCCCGGAAGGCGTGGGTAACGACTCCATCTCGCAAATCGCCCAGGGCGCTTCCGAAGGCCTGCTGGTGACCCTGCCGAAATCCTTCGACACCGACCCTGCCAACAAAGCCATCGTTGAAGAGTTCGCCAAGAACAAGCAGGACCCAACCGGTCCGTTCGTGTTCCCGGCCTACTCGGCAGTTGAAGTGATTGCCGGTGGTATTGCTGCGGCCAAAAGCGAAGACACCGCCAAAGTGGCCGAGGCCATCCACGCCGGTACCTTCAAGACCCCTACGGGCGACCTGAGCTTCGACGCCAAGGGCGACCTGAAGGACTTCAAGTTCGTGGTCTACGAATGGCACTTCGGTAAACCAAAAACCGAAGTTTCCCCTCAGTAAGCCAGGCGTTACTGGTCAACAAGCCCACTGTGCAAGCAGTGGGCTTTGTTTTACGAGGTTTATGGGCCATGTCACCCGCGATCCGGGCGCTGGCTCACCTGAAAATCTTAAAACCGTCACCAGCGGTTCGCTGGCAAACGCTTTGTGCAACCTGGTCACAGAACAGGGCACCGAGCCGGAAATGACTCCACCAGTGAAATGCGTATCGGGTTTTTAGGAGCGCTGTAATGCCTGAGATCTATCATTTTTTCCAACAGCTGGTTAATGGCCTGACCATTGGCAGCACCTATGCCTTGATAGCCATTGGCTACACAATGGTTTACGGCATCATTGGAATGATCAACTTCGCCCATGGCGAGGTGTACATGATTGGTTCCTACGTGGCCTTCATCGCCCTTGCCGGGCTGGCCATGATGGGGATCCACTCCCTGCCGCTGTTGATGACCGCTGCGTTTTTGGCATCGATCATCGTGACCAGTGCCTATGGCTACAGCATCGAGCGGGTTGCCTACCGTCCCCTGCGGGGCAGCAACCGTTTGATCCCGCTGATTTCTGCCATCGGCATGTCGATTTTCCTGCAGAACACCGTATTGCTGTCCCAGGACTCCAAGGACAAGTCCATTCCCAACCTGATTCCGGGGAGCATCTCCTTCGGCCCGGGTGGCGCACAAGAAGTGCTGATTTCGTACATGCAGATTCTGGTTTTCGTGGTCACCCTGGTGGCCATGCTGGGCCTGACGCTGTTCATCTCCCGCTCCCGTCTGGGGCGCGCCTGCCGGGCCTGTGCCGAAGACATCAAGATGGCCAACCTGCTGGGCATCAACACCAACAACATCATCGCCCTGACCTTCGTCATTGGTGCTGCGCTGGCGGCCGTGGCGGCCGTGTTGCTGAGCATGCAATACGGCGTGATCAACCCCAACGCCGGCTTCCTGGTGGGCCTCAAGGCCTTTACCGCGGCGGTATTGGGCGGCATCGGCAGCATTCCGGGCGCCATGCTCGGCGGGCTGGTGCTGGGTGTGGCCGAAGCCTTTGGCGCCGATATCTTCGGTGACCAGTACAAGGACGTCGTCGCGTTCGGCCTGTTGGTTCTGGTGCTGTTGTTCCGTCCGACCGGCATCCTGGGCCGTCCGGAGGTTGAGAAAGTATGAGCAGATATCTTAAATCGGCGTTTTTCAGCGCCTTGCTGGTCTGGGCCGTGGCCTTTCCGGTACTCGGTCTCAAGCTGAGCATTGTCGGCATCAACCTTGAAGTGCATGGCACCGGGCCTGTCACCCTGACCGTCATCGCGCTGTGTTCGGTGCTGATGTTCCTGCGTGTACTGTTCACCCAGCAGGTTGGAGCCCTGTTCAAGGGCAACCGTGGCCCGTTGGTGTCGCCCAAGGTCAGCCAATTTCTGACCCTGCCGCGCACCCAGCGCTACATCATCATCGGGCTGATCATCGCGGCGCTGATCTGGCCGTTCTTCGGCTCGCGCGGCGCGGTCGACATTGCCACGCTGATCCTGATCTACGTGTTGCTGGGCCTGGGCCTGAACATCGTGG
This sequence comes from Pseudomonas sp. AL10, assembly GCF_029960685.1. Taxonomy (NCBI): domain Bacteria; kingdom Pseudomonadati; phylum Pseudomonadota; class Gammaproteobacteria; order Pseudomonadales; family Pseudomonadaceae; genus Pseudomonas; species Pseudomonas sp. AL10. Next base: position 9,336 of record NZ_JASBQZ010000068.1, on the reverse strand, counting down.
TGGGCCTGGCGGGCCTGCTCGACCTGGGTTATGTGGGCTTTTACGCCGTGGGTGCCTACACCTACGCGCTGCTCTCGCATTACCTGGGCTGGAGCTTCTGGATCTGCCTGCCACTGGCCGGTATGGCGGCGGCGACGTTCGGCTTCCTGCTGGGCTTCCCGGTGCTGCGCCTGCGCGGTGACTACCTGGCCATCGTGACCCTGGGCTTCGGCGAAATCATTCGCCTGTTCCTGCGTAACCTTACCGACATCACCGGTGGCCCCAACGGCATCAGCAGCATCCCCAAGCCGACATTCTTCGGGCTGTCGTTCGACCGCAGCGCCGCCGAAGGCATGCAGACCTTCCACGAGTACTTCGGGATTGCCTACAACCCGGTGAGCAAAGTGGTGTTCCTGTACCTGGTCGCGCTGTTGCTGGCATTGGCGGCCCTGTTCGTGATCAACCGCCTGCTGCGCATGCCCATCGGGCGCGCGTGGGAAGCGTTGCGCGAAGATGAAATCGCCTGCCGCGCCCTGGGCCTGAACCCGACCATCATCAAGCTTTCCGCATTCACCCTGGGCGCTGCGTTCGCAGGTTTTGCCGGCAGCTTCTTCGCCGCTCGCCAAGGCCTGGTGACGCCGGAATCGTTCACCTTTATCGAGTCGGCGATCATTCTCGCCATCGTGGTATTGGGTGGCATGGGCTCGCAACTGGGCGTGATCCTGGCGGCCATCGTGATGATCCTGCTGCCGGAAATGATGCGTGAGTTCAGCGAATACCGCATGTTGATGTTCGGCGCCATGATGGTGCTGATGATGATCTGGCGTCCTCAAGGCCTGCTGCCCATGCAACGTCCACACATGGAGCTGCGCAAATGAGCCGCGAGATCCTGAAAGTCGAAAACCTGAGCATGCGCTTCGGCGGTTTGCTGGCGGTCAATGGCGTGGCCCTGACCGTCAAAGAGAAACAAGTGGTAGCACTGATCGGCCCCAACGGCGCCGGCAAGACCACGGTGTTCAACTGCCTCACCGGTTTCTACAAGCCGAGCGGTGGCAGCATCCTGCTGGACGGCCAACCGATCCAGGGCCTGGCCGGCCACGAAATCGCCCGCAAAGGCGTGGTGCGGACCTTCCAGAACGTGCGGTTGTTCAAGGACATGACGGCAGTCGAGAACCTGTTGATCGCCCAGCACCGTCACTTGAACACCAACTTCTTCGCCGGCCTGTTCAAGACCCCGGCGTTCCGCAAAAGCGAGCGCGAGGCCATGGAATACGCGGCGTACTGGCTGGACAAGGTCAACCTGACCGAGTTCGCCAACCGCCCCGCCGGCACCCTCGCCTACGGCCAGCAACGACGCCTGGAAATCGCCCGTTGCATGATGACGCGCCCGCGCATCCTGATGCTCGACGAACCTGCCGCCGGCCTGAACCCCAAGGAAACCGAAGACCTCAAGGCGCTGATCAGTGTGCTGCGTGAGGAAAACAACGCCACGGTGCTGTTGATCGAACACGACATGAAACTGGTCATGAGCATCTCCGACCACATCGTGGTGATCAACCAGGGCACGCCGCTGGCCAACGGGACGCCGGAGCAGATCCGCGACAATCCTGAAGTGATCAAAGCCTATTTGGGGGAAGCGTAAAATGCTGCAATTCGAAAACGTTTCCACTTTCTACGGCAAGATCCAGGCCCTGCACAGCGTCAATGTGGAAGTACGCCAGGGTGAGATCGTCACCCTGATCGGCGCCAACGGTGCCGGCAAATCGACCTTGCTGATGACCTTGTGCGGTTCGCCGCAAGCCTACAGTGGCAGCATCCGCTACATGGGTGAAGAACTGGTGGGCAAGCACTCGGCAGAGATCATGCGCAAGAGCATTGCGGTGGTGCCCGAAGGCCGTCGAGTGTTCTCGCGCCTGACCGTCGAAGAGAACCTGGCCATGGGTGGGTTCTTTACCGACAAGGGCGATTACCAGGAGCAGATGGACAAGGTGCTGCACCTGTTCCCCCGCCTCAAGGAGCGTTTCAGCCAGCGCGGCGGCACCATGTCCGGCGGCGAGCAGCAAATGCTCGCCATCGGCCGGGCGCTGATGAGCAAGCCAAAGCTGTTGCTGCTGGACGAGCCTTCCCTGGGCCTGGCACCGATCATCATCCAGCAGATCTTCGACATCATCGAACAGCTGCGCAAGGACGGGGTGACGGTGTTTTTGGTAGAGCAGAACGCCAACCAGGCGCTGAAAATCGCTGACCGCGCCTATGTGCTGGAGAATGGCCGAGTGGTGATGCAGGGCACCGGTGAGCAATTGCTGACCGATCCGAAAGTGCGGGAGGCGTACCTGGGCGGCTAAACACAGGCTGCCATAGAAACCGGATCAAAAATGTGGGAGCGGGCTTGCTCGCGAATGCGGTGAATCAGCCAGGAAACTGTTGGCTGACACACTGCATTCGCGAGCAAGCCCGCTCCCACATTTGTTTGGTGTGAACCGTACTATTGAATTTATTTTCGAAGTTTGTGTAACGCAATTCGTCGAGCTCTCTCTAGTGGTGCATGCAGGCAATCAAGCCTGCGCATTCAACCACTGCTGGAGACACACCATGACCACCAAACTGTCCGCTGCCACCCTCGTTCTGGCCCTTGGTTCTGCCCTGAGCCTGTCCGCCCTGACCACCACCGCCCACGCGGCCGACGACATGCAGAAGTGCTACGGCGTGGCTGAAGCCGGCAAGAATGATTGCGCCGCAGGCGCCGGTACTTCCTGCGCGGGCACCTCTAAAACCAAAGACCAGGCCAATGCCTGGAAACTGGTCCCCGCCGGCACATGCACCCAGACCCCAAGCACCACCTCGCCGACCGGTTTTGGCCAGGAAGCGGCCTTCACCGCCAAATCCTGAACCCCGCGCAGCCTGAGTACTGATGATGACGCTTACAGCCCAACACGCGGTCTCACCGGCTCAGGCGCCCGGCCTGCCCTATCGGGCCGGGCTGGGGCTCAAGACCGAGCACTTCACTGAGGTGCTCGAGACCCGCCCCGACATCGGTTTTTTCGAAGTACACGCCGAAAACTACATGGTGGCCGGCGGCCCGTTTCATCACTACCTGGGGTTGATTCGTGCGCAATACCCCCTGTCACTGCACGGCGTCGGCCTGTCCATCGGCGGCGAAGGCCCTCTGGACCGCGAGCACTTGGCTCGCCTGGCCACGCTGATCGAACGCTACCAACCCCAGTCTTTTTCCGAACACCTGGCCTGGTCCAGCCACGGCCCGGTGTTTCTCAACGACCTGCTGCCCCTGGCCTACGACGCCAGCACCGTAAACCGGGTGTGCGCACACGTCGACCAGGTACAAAGCACGCTCAAGCGCCCGATGCTACTGGAAAACCCGTCCACCTATTTGCAGTTCCAGCGCTCCACCCTGGACGAAACCGACTTCATCAGCGAGATCGTCCGCCGTACCGGTTGCGGCCTGCTGCTCGACGTCAACAACGTCTACGTGTCCTGTATCAATCACCAGCGCGACCCGCTGGCCTACATCGATGCCCTGCCATTGCACGCAGTGGGTGAGATTCATCTGGCCGGTTTTGCCGAAGACACCGACAGCCTGGGCGACCGCCTGCTGATCGATGACCACGGTGCGCCAATCGATAACGCCGTGTGGCAGCTGTATGCACAGGTATTGGCACGGACGGGAGCGGTGGCCACGCTGATCGAGCGGGATAACCAGGTGCCCGCGTTCAGCGTGCTGCAAGCAGAGGCCCGACAGGCCGAAGGGTATTTGTCGCAGGTGACCCGATGAGTATTCAGCAGGCATTTGCCCAGGCTTTACTGGCCCCGCAAGCAACCTGCCCCGAGGGCGTGTTCAGCAGCAACGGTGCTGAGCCGACGAGCCGCTTTGCGGTGTATCGAAACAATGTCCATAGCGCGTTGATCAATGCTTTGGCGGCCGCCTACCCGGTGGCGCGGCAACTGGTCGGCGATGAGTTTTTCCGCGCCATGGCCGGCCTGTATGTCCAGGCCCACCCGCCTATCAGCCCGTTGATCAGTGAGTACGGCGGCACGTTCGCTGACTTTATCCAGGCTTTCGAACCGGCCTCAAGCGTGCCCTACCTGGCCGATGTCGCCCGGCTGGAACGCTTGAGGGTCCGCGCTTATCACGCGGCGGATTGCCAGGTTCTGGATCAGCACAGCGTACTTCGGCAACTGCAAGGCTGCGCACAACTGGGACAACTGCGTGTACGACTGCATCCGTCACTTGCCACGCTGGAATCTTCCTACGCGGTGGTATCGGTTTGGGCGGCGCATCAGGTCGACGGGGCTATCGCCACTTTGAACCCCTGGTATGCCCAAGGCGCGATGGTCTTGCGCCAAGGGTTGGCGGTCAAGGTATTCGCCATCGACCGCGGGTCTGTGACCTTTATCAACCGACTCAACCAAGGCGCAGGGCTGGAGATGGCCATCGCTGACGCCCTGCAAGCCTCTGACGAATTCGATTTGCACCAATGTCTTACGCTGTTGATCAGCCACGACGCCATCACCCATTTACATCTGCAACCCGAGGTATCGCCATGAACTTTCCCGCTCCCTGCCTGGTAAAGCGAACCGTCGCACTGTTTGAAAAAATCCCTTACAGCCTGATCGCCTTTATCGCGCGCTTCTCCATTGCGGCGGTGTTCTGGAAGTCTGGCCAGACCAAGGTCGAAGGCTTTGCCATTGACCTGATCAGCGGCACCTTCCAATGGGGTGAGCCCAAACTTGCCGCCTCGACCCTGTTTTTATTTCGCAGCGAATACCAATTGCCTCTGCTGTCGCCGCAGGTGGCCGCGCACCTGGCAACCTTTGCCGAACATTTTTTTCCGGTATTGATCCTGCTGGGGTTCGCCACGCGTTTTTCGGCCCTGGCCTTGATCGGCATGACCTTGACCATCCAGCTGTTCGTCTACCCTGACGCCTATCCCACTCACGGCACCTGGCTTGCGCTGTTATTGCTGTTGCTTGCCAAAGGCCCAGGCTGCCTGTCCATCGACCACCTGATTGCCCGCCGCTATCGCTGAAGCCGATCCAGCGCTTCGCCGCTGCGCTTGAACCAGTCCACCAGGTAGTCGGCCAACACCTGGGTACGCCGTGGCAGGCCGCCCTGGTAGGGATGCACCAGGTACATCGGCATGCTGCGTGTCTGATAGTCGCGCAGCAGCCAGCGCAATCGGCCGTCAGCCAGTTCCGCGGGTAGAACGTAGGACGGCAGGCGGGCAATACCGGCGCCGACCAACGCGGCTTTTTTCAGCAGGTTGTAGTGGTTGGAGGCGAAGGTGCCGCTCACCTTTACCCGCAGCAATTCGTGTTGCTGGTGGTACAACCATTCCTCGCGGCCGCTGTAATGGCTGTTGAGCAGACAGCTGTGCGCCGCCAGGTCCGCCGGGGTCAGTGGTTCGCCATGCTGTTCCAGATAAGCCGGGCTGGCGCAGGTCATTTCATGCCAGGCCAGCAAGGGTTTGGCCACCAGGCGTTCATGTTCGATGGCGCCGGAGCGTACGCCCAAGTCAAAGCCATCCCGTGCCAAGTCTCGGTAGCTGTTATTGAGCTCCAGCTCGATCTGCACCTGGGGATACTGCTTGGAGAATTCCAGCAACAAACCATCGAAGAAGGTTTCGCCCAACGACACCGGAACGGTCATACGCACAGGGCCGGCCAAATCATCTTTGAGTCGCGCCAAGGCCTGACGGGCGCGCTCCACCTGCACCACCAACGCTTGTGCCTGGGGCAGCAACGCCGCGCCGGCAGCGGTGAGGCTCAGCTTGCGCGTGGTGCGGTGCAGCAGTACCACGGCGAACTGCGCTTCCAACTGGCTGATGCGCTTGGACAACTGCCCTTTGCTGCAGCCCAATTGTGCGGCCGCTACGGTGAAACTACCGGCCTCGATCAGCACGGCGAACGCCGCCAGGTCATCCATTTCGCTCACGGATTGTTTCCATTTGAAAACCAAAGGTTGCCTATTAGCGCGTTTATCCGACTAAAAAGCCACACTAGACTGAACGCAAACCCATACCACTGCAGGAGCGAGCTTGCTCGCGAAAAACTCAAGATCGCCGCCGTGTAGTCAGTTTTACCGCGTGATCGTTGACGTTCTTCGCGAGCAAGCTCGCTCCTACAGGGAATCAGCCCAGAGGAACAGCACGATGAAAATCCTATTGATCGGTGCCAGCGGCACCATCGGTTCAGCGGTCAAGGCGCAACTGGCCCAGCGCCACGAAGTGATCAGCATCGGCCGCACCAGCGGCGACTTTCAGGTGGATATCAGCGATAGCGCCTCGCTCCGCCGGCTGTTCGAGCAGACCGGCAAGTTCGACGCCCTGATCTGCGCGGCAGGCAACGTCAACTTCGTGCCCCTGGCAGACATGAACGACAGCGATTTCGAACTGGGCCTGCGTGACAAGCTGATGGGCCAAGTCAACCTGCTGTTGATCGGTCGTGAGTACGCCAACGATGGCGCTTCGTTCACGTTCACCAGCGGCATTCTGAACCGTGATCCGATCCGCACCGGCGCTTCGGCGGCTTTGGTCAACGGTGCATTGGACGCCTTCGTCAAAGCGGCGGCCATTGAGTTGCCACGCGGCCTGCGCATCAACTCGGTCAGCCCGACGGTGTTGCTGGAAGCCATGGGCAGCTATGCCCCTTATTTCCGCGGCTATAAACCTGCCCCCGCCGCCGATGTGGCGCTGGCTTACGCGAAAAGCGTCGAGGGCCTGCAAACCGGTCAGACCTTTATCGTAGGTTGAAGGTGATATCTGTAAGAAACGCCTGAAGCTGGCAAGCGGGCTTGTGATGCACGGCCAGCCTGCGTAACGTGGCGGCACTTGCCTGGAGACCCGATAATGCGCGCCGCCCGTACCCTCGCCCTGTTTGCCTTGCTTCCTCTGTTCGCCGCTTGCCAATTGTTTGAAAGCGAGCCGGCCAAGCCATCGACTGTCGGGCTGACCCGTATGCAGGGTGAGTTGACGGCGGTGGACGGCAAACTGCTGTTTCAGCCATGCGGCGACCAGCGCAGCTACGTGGTCAACGACACCGGCGGCACCAGCGTCCTGCAGGAAGCGGCCTCGCTGGCCGGCCAGCAGGGCATGCTGTTTGCCGACCTGCGTGGCAAATTTTCCGGCGTCGCCAGCGGCACCCAGGGCTCAGTGGACCTGCAACAGCTGTATCGCGTCGAACGCTCGACCTCAGCCTGCTCCGACCCGGACTTCAAGCGCATGATCCTGCGGGCCAATGGCCATAAACCCGCCTGGGCAATGAATGTCACGGCCAAGGGCATGGTGCTGGAACGCGAAGGCCAGCCACCTTTGGCAGTGCCGTACGTCGAGGAACAACTGGGCGACGGCCGTTTCAACCTGATGACCGAGGCCAATAACCAGCACATCGAACTGTGGGTGGCGCCCCAGCGCTGCGTCGACAGTGTGAGCGGCAGCCTGCAACACATGAGCGCCGAGTTGCGCGTGAACGGCCAGGTGCAGCGCGGTTGCGCGGCGTTCGGCGGCTCGCGGGACGATTAACCTGACGGAAAGTCGCCATTGGGGCTTATAATCGCCGGTTTGCAAAACAGCCGGCCTTCTTGCCCGCCGCCTACCGGATCCTGTCATGTTACGAATCACTGAACTCAAGCTGCCCATCGACCATCCCGAAGAAGACCTGCGCACTGCCATCGTGCAGCGCCTGGGCATCGCCAGTGATGACCTGCTCGATTTCACCCTGTTCAAGCGCAGCTACGATGCGCGTAAAAAGACCTCTGAGCTGTGCTTCATCTACACCGTCGACCTGAACGTGAAGGGTGAAGCCCCTCTGCTGCTCAAGTTTGCCGATGATCGCAACGTCAATCCGGCACCGGACGTCAGCTACAAGGTGGTGGGCCAGGCGCCGGAAGGCCTGGCTGAGCGGCCAATCGTGGTGGGCTTTGGCCCCTGCGGGATTTTCGCCGGGCTGCTGCTGGCACAGATGGGCTTCAAGCCGATCATCCTCGAACGCGGCAAGGAAGTGCGCCAACGCACCAAGGACACCTGGGGCCTGTGGCGCAAAAGCGTGCTCAACCCCGAATCCAACGTGCAATTTGGTGAAGGCGGCGCCGGTACCTTCTCCGACGGCAAGCTGTACAGCCAGATCAAGGACCCTAAATTCCACGGTCGCAAAGTGCTGCACGAGTTCGTCAAGGCCGGTGCGCCGGAAGAAATCCTCTACGTCAGCAAGCCCCACATCGGCACCTTCCGCCTGACCGGCGTGGTGGAAAACATGCGCGAGCAGATCATCGCCCTGGGCGGTGAAGTGCGCTTCGAACAGCGGGTCACCGACGTGCTGATCGAAGACGGCCAGTTGAACGGCGTGGTCATCGACGGCGGCGAGCAAATCCTCTCCAAGCACGTGATTCTTGCCCTGGGCCACAGCGCCCGTGACACCTTCCGCATGCTCCACGACCGTGGCGTGTACATGGAAGCCAAGCCGTTCTCGGTGGGTTTCCGTATCGAGCACCCGCAGTCGCTGATCGACGCCGCACGCCTGGGCAAATACGCTGGCCACCCGAAGCTGGGCGCAGCGGACTACAAGCTGGTGCACCACGCCAAGAATGGCCGTTCGGTCTACAGCTTCTGCATGTGCCCGGGCGGCACCGTTGTGGCCGCGACCTCGGAACCCCATCGCGTCGTGACCAACGGTATGAGCCAGTACTCGCGTAACGAGCGCAATGCCAACTCGGGCATCGTGGTAGGCATCACCCCCGAGGTGGATTACCCGGGCGGCCCGCTGGCGGGTATCGAGTTGCAGGAGCGCCTGGAGTCCCACGCCTACATCCTCGGCGGCAGTAACTACGAGGCCCCCGCGCAACTGGTGGGCGACTTCATCGCCGGCAAGCCCTCCACCGCGCTAGGCAGTGTGGAGCCGTCCTACAAACCTGGCGTGTCATTGGGCGACCTGGCCCTGGCCTTGCCGGACTTCGCCATCGAAGCCATCCGCGAAGCCTTGCCGGCGTTCGAGAAGCAGATCAAAGGCTACTCGCTGCACGATGCGGTGCTGACCGGCATCGAGACCCGCACCTCGTCCCCGTTGCGCATTACCCGCAATGAGTCGATGCAGAGCCTGAACGTCAAAGGCCTGTTCCCGGCCGGTGAAGGCGCAGGCTATGCCGGTGGGATTCTGTCGGCGGGTGTCGACGGGATCCGGATCGCCGAGGCGCTGGCGCGGGATATGCTCGGCATCGAGGCCTAAAGCACACTGGCGGCAAGCATAAATCCAATGTGTGGCTTGCCTGCGATGAGCATAGGTATCTACACATCTTGGTGTGACGCTGGACCTGTGGCGAGGGAGCTTGCTCCCGTGACGGACTGACAG
>NZ_JASBQZ010000067.1:0-17886 GCF_029960685.1 Pseudomonas sp. AL10 | reverse complement strand
GGCCAGCGTGGTTTAACGGGGCGCCTAAGATCAAGATCAAAAGCAGATCAAGAGCGGCTCGCTTCGCATCGTGGTTACTGTCGATTGCTTCAGAGTTGTGTAGATACCTATGCCGCGATGACGCCTGCAAGGCCAATAAAAAAGCCCGCATTGCGCGGGCCTTTTATGTTCAGCGGATTATCAACCTGCCACCAACACTCGAATCGCTTCCAGTCGCAACGCGGCTTTATCAAGCATGGCCAGGCCTTGCTCGCGTTGGTTGCGCAGGGCAACCAGCTCGCTGTCGCGCACGGTCGGGTTGACCGCTTGCAACGCGGTCAGGCGCGCCAGCTCTTCGTCGGTGTCTGCCGCGAGGCGACGCTTGGCTTCGGCCACGCGTTCGGCGTGACGTGGGGCGATCTTCTCTTCGCCGGCGTTGATGCGCGGTGTGAGTTGGTCCCGCTGCGCCTGCACGAATTTGTTCGCGCTGGCCCGTGGCACGCTTTCCAGCTGGTCATTCAAGGTCACGAACGACACGCGGCCCGACAGGTCATTGCCGTTGGCATCCAGCAGGCAGCGCAAGGCGGCCGGCGGTAGGTAGCGGCCCAGTTGCAGGGAGCGCGGGGCGACCACTTCGCTAACATACAGCAGTTCAAGCAATACGGTGCCTGGCTTGAGCGCCTTGTTCTTGATCAGCGCCACGGCGGTGTTGCCCATGGAACCGGACAGCACCAGGTCCATGCCGCCTTGCACCATCGGGTGCTCCCAGGTGATGAATTGCATGTCTTCGCGCGACAGCGCCTGGTTACGGTCGTAGGTGATGGTCACACCTTCGTCGTCGCCCAGGGGGAAGCTGGCGTCGAGCATTTTTTCGCTGGGCTTGAGGATCAGCGCGTTTTCCGAATGGTCTTCGCTGTCGATGCCGAACGCGTCGAACAGGGTTTCCATGTAGATAGGCAGGGCGAACTGGTCGTCTTGTTCGAGGATGTCCTCGACCAGCGCATCGCCTTCGCCGGCGCCGCCGGAGTTGAGTTCCAGCAAGCGGTCGCGACCGGTGTGCAACTCCTGCTCCAGGCGCTCGCGCTCGGCACGGGCTTCGTCGATCAGGGCTTGCCACTCGCTGTCGTCGGCAGCTTCCAGCAAGGGCAGCAGGCGTGGGCCGAACTGATGCTGCAAGGCGTTGCCGGTCGGGCAGGTGTTGAGGAAGGCATTGAGCGCTTCGTGGTACCACTGGAACAGGCGCTCTTGCGGGCTGGTTTCCAGGTAGGGCACGTGCAGTTCGATCACGTGTTTCTGGCCGATCCGGTCCAGACGCCCGATGCGCTGTTCCAGCAGGTCGGGGTGGGACGGCAGGTCGAACAGCACCAGGTGATGGGAAAACTGGAAGTTGCGGCCTTCACTGCCGATTTCCGAGCAGATCAGCACCTGGGCACCGAACTCTTCATCGGCAAAATAAGCCGCCGCGCGGTCACGCTCCAGGATGTTCATGCCCTCGTGGAACACCGTGGCCGGAATGCCGGAGCGCACGCGCAGGGCGTCTTCCAGGTCCATGGCGGTTTCGGCGTGGGCGCAGATCACCAGGACCTTGGTGCGCTTGAGCATTTTCAGCTGGTCGATCAGCCACTCGACCCGTGGGTCGAAGCGCCACCAGCGGTTCTCTTCCTCGATGTCCGGTTGCGCCTGGAAGCTGACTTCCGGGTACAGCTCGGCGTGTTCGCCCAGGGGCAGTTCGAGGTATTCGTCCGGGTTCGGCAGCGGGTAGGCGTGCAGCTTGCGCTCGGGGAAGCCTTGCACCGCGGCGCGGGTGTTGCGAAACAGCACGCGGCCGGTGCCGTGGCGGTCCAGCAGCTCACGCACCAGGCGGGCACTGGCTTCGGTGTCGCCATCGTTGACGGCGGTGAGCAGGGCTTCACCTTCGTCGCCGAGGAAGCCTTGAATGGTCTTGTGTGCGGTCGGCGACAGGCGGCCCTTGTCCAGCAGCTCCTGCACGGCTTCGGCCACCGGGCGATAGTTTTCGCTCTCGGCGCGGAAGGCTTGCAGGTCGTGGAAGCGGTTCGGGTCCAGCAGGCGCAGGCGCGCAAAGTGGCTGTCCTGGCCCAATTGTTCCGGGGTGGCAGTCAGCAGCAGCACGCCAGGAATCACTTCGGCCAGCTGTTCGACCAGCGAGTATTCGGCGCTGGCCTTGTCTTCGTGCCACACCAGGTGGTGGGCTTCGTCGACCACGAGCAAGTCCCAACCGGCGGCGAACAGCGCGTCCTGGGCCTTCTCGTCGTCCACCAGCCATTCCAGCGCAACGAGTGCAAGCTGGGTGTCTTCGAACGGGTTGGTGGCATCGCTTTCGATAAAGCGCTCTTCATCGAACAGCGCAACCTGCAGGTTGAAGCGGCGGCGCATTTCCACCAGCCATTGGTGCTGCAGGTTTTCCGGAACCAGGATCAGTACGCGGCTGGCACGGCCCGAGAGCAGTTGGCGATGGATCACCAGGCCCGCTTCGATGGTCTTGCCCAAGCCCACTTCGTCCGCCAGCAATACGCGTGGCGCGATACGGTCAGCGACTTCGCGGGCGATGTGCAGTTGGTGGGCAATCGGTTGGGCGCGTACGCCACCCAGGCCCCACAGCGAGGACTGCAACTGGCGGCTGGTGTGTTCCAGGGTGTGGTAGCGCAGCGAGAACCACGCCAGCGGGTCAATCTGCCCGGCGAACAGACGGTCACTGGCCAGGCGGAACTGGATGAAGTTGGACAGTTGGGTTTCCGGCAGGGTGACCTGCTCGTTCTGCCCATTGAGGCCGTGGTAGACCAGCAGGCCATCGACGTCGTCGACTTCCTGTACGGTCATTTTCCAGCCTTCGAAATGGGTGATGGTGTCACCCGGCGAAAACCTCACGCGAGTGAGGGGCGCATTCCGTAGCGCATACTGGCGCGTGTCGCCAGTGGCCGGATAGAGCACGGTCAACAAGCGGCCGTCCTGTGCCAGAACGGTGCCTAACCCCAGCTCTGCTTCGCTGTCACTAATCCAGCGTTGCCCCGGTTGATACTGCTGCGCCATGCTGCCTGACTCCCGCCGTGAAAAAGCCGACTATGTTAACGGAACACGGCCCGGCGCCCAAGAACTCTGACAAAAACTACGCTGTTTGTACGGGCCGGCGGAAATTGAATCGACGGATGGCGGGCACTTGAGAGTGTCGACTGAGTCACAGCTTGGCACGCGGGTGCTCAAGTCACCCTGCCACCCGCCGACAGCCTGTTGATCAGGAGAATAATTATCATGCTGCCACCCATGCTGCCCGTCAGCGTTGTGCCGGTCACGTCGCAACTCGACCCGGCACGCCAGAAGCCGGATATTCCGCCGGTGGTGCCCGTTCAAGCGGGCTCCAACGAGAGCACGATCGACCTGAAAAAAGGCGATGCCGAGCAATCGACCTTTCTGTTGCGCGAAGAGCAGCGGCGCCAGCAGGAGCAGCAGAAACGCCGGCGTGAAGCCGACGACGACGCGCAGCAGCATTTGCCGATTCCTGGCGACTTGCTCAACGCTGACAACACCGTGCCCGTGGCGCCGCTGATCGAAGACGCGCCGCGCCAGGGACTGTGGGTGGATATCGAGGTCTAGCCCTTCAGTTCGCGCAGGGCCTTCACCAGCAACTCAATCTCGTCATCGGTGTTGAGCGGGCTGACCGAGATGCGCGCAATGCTGGTCAACCCACGCGCTTGCATGTCCAGCGGGGTGTAGGCCACGCCATTGGCGCCGATGTTGATGCGCTTTGACCCCAGGCATTGTTTGAGTTCAAAACTATCCCAGCCGGCCAGGTTGAACGCGATCAAGCCTGAATGCGTGTTGCCCAAGTCGTGCAAGCTAATCCCCGGTATCTGACGCAGTGCTTCGCGGATTCGCGCGCTGGTCTGCAAGACTCTTTGCCATACCCGCTCACTCCCCAGTTGATTGATCTCGTGCAACGCATTGCCCAGGCCGGCCAGCAGGGCGAAGGACACTTCGCTGGTTTCAAAGCGTCGCGCGTCGTTGCGCAGGTCGAAGCCTTCGGCGGTCCAGGGCGCTGAAAACACGTCGCGTTGGGCCGGGTTCAGGTGCTGGAGGAACTCCGGCCGGATGTACAGCAGTGCGGTACCGCGAGGCCCGCGCAGGTGTTTGCGGCCGGCAGACTTGAGCACATCGCACTGCAACGCTTGCACATCCACCGGCAGTTGGCCGACGGCCTGGCCCGCGTCGATGAAGTAGGGAATGGCATGCCGCCTGGCCACATCGCCGATGGCCTGGGCCGGGTTGATCAAACCACCGTTGGCCGGCAGCCAGGTGAGGTCGATCAGCTTCACCTTGGCATCGAGCATTGCCTCCAGTGCCACCGGGTAGGCGGCGCCGCTGGCATCGCACGGGATGACCTCCACCCGCGCCCCGGCTTGAACGGCCAGTTCCATGCTCGCCAGGTTACCGCCCCATTCATGGCGCCCCACTAGAATTCGATCGCCCGGCTGCCACGGCCCCAACGCCTGGAAGGCCATGCTCCAGGCCGTGGAGCCACTGCTGGCGAAGGCAATCGACGAAGCGGGCGCATTGAGCAGTTGCCCGGCGGCTCGGCGGGCCTTTTCCACTAAGACGGCACCTTGTTCGCCGGCCTCCATCGGGCCGTCGCGCGCTTCGCGTTGCAGCTGGTCGATGATGGCGTCGAGCGTCGCCTGGCTGGGCAAGGATGCCCCGGCGTGGTTGAAGTGCACGATGCCGGATTGGCAACCGGGCGTGGCCTCTCGCAAGTGCTGCACTTGCAGCGGGCTCATGGCTGCAGCTCGAAAATGGCATCTACCTCCACGGCGACGCCAGCCGGCAAACTGCAGACCCCTACGGCAGTGCGCACGTGTCGACCCTTGTCGCCGAGGGCGTTGACCAGCAGGTTCGAGGCGCCATTGGCGACCACGCTCTGGCGCTGGAAATCGGCGCTGCTGGCAATGAACACACCCAGACGCAGGACGCGCACCACCCGCGACAGGTCATCGCCCAGCGCATCGCTCAATTGCCCCAGCAGGCCCAGCGCCGCCAGTTCTGCCGCTTGGGCGCCATCTTCATCGCTGAGGGAGTCACCCAGGCGGCCAAGGTAGGCGGGTTTGCCATCGAGCAGGGGAATTTGCCCGGAGATGAACAGTTGATGCTGGCTGCTCACATGATTGATGTAGTTGGCCGCGGGTTGGCTGGGCGTGGGCAGTGTCAGGCCGAGGGCGTGTACGCGCTGGCGGATGGAGTCGGTCATGGTCAAACCCTCTGGTGTCAGAAGGTTCCAGCATGTTGGCGGTGGCGAGGGGCGACAAACGGATAGATCTCACTCGACGTATCGAAAAAACTCACGCGTCGGCGCACGCTTGTTTTAACCACTGGCTGAAGCATTCAGCCGCCTCACTGAGCGGCCCCTGGGGGGCGATCAGCCAATAGCCGATGTCGCTGTGATAGGGCGGCCAGTCAAAAGCCTCCACCAGGCTGCCGTCCTGGAGCCTGCGTTCGATCAGGCGATGGCGGCCCATGGCGATTCCCTGGCCGGCCACGCTTGCTTCGACCACGATGTTGTAGTCATGCAGCATCACGCGGGGGTGGTGATCGAGGTTGACCTGGTAATGGGCGGACCAATCGGTCCACTCGAAAGGACGGTGCGAGGTCGCCATCAACAACGCGCCACTGGCGACCTGCCGGGCTTTGAATGCAGGGCTGCATACCGGTGACAGGGTTTCGGCCATCAGGCGCGTGGCGTGCACGTCGGGCCAGTCGCCCTTGCCGTAGCGGATGGCCAGGTCAACCTCGGCCGTGGCGACGTTGGCCAATTGAATCGCGGGCAGCAACTCCACCTGGATATGCGGGTAGCGCTGTAGAAACTCGGCCAGGCGCGGCGCCAGCCACAGCGTGGCAAAGGACGCCAGCAAGCCGATACGCAACACATTGGCGCTGGGCGCACCCCGTTGGTTGCGCGTCGCAGCGGCGATAGCGTCCAGGGCAGGGCGGATCTGCTCGTAGTACGCTTGCCCGGCCAACGTCAGGTCAATCGCACGGGTACGCCGGATAAACAGCGGTTTGCCCAAGTGGTGTTCGAGCTTATGCACCTGGTGGCTTAGGGCACTTTGGGTCACCGACAACTCGTTGGCCGCCTTGATAAAACTCAAGTGCCGCGCCACGGCTTCGAAGGCGCGCAGGGCCAACAGTGGCGGAAGGTCGTTGTGCAAGGCCACCTGGATGCGCCTCCTGGGCAGGGTAGAAAGCGCCGATTCTGGTCGATGGCCTGCATTTTGTCGCCCGCTTAATTGCCGTCGGGCGGGGCAGGCCGCATTATTGAGGCATTCCCGCCACGACGTAAGCCAAGCCATGAGTGATGACGACAAGCTGATCGACCTGAACGCCGAACGCGCCAAGCGCGTGCACGACCTCAATGACAAACGCTTGAATGAAGTGCGCCAAGCCTTTGAACAAGCCATGCCTCTGGGCAAGCCCAAGAAAAAGCCCAAGAACAAACCGAAAAAGCGTTGAAACACCCTGCATCCGTTGATGCAGGTCAGTTATTCCCCTTCTTTACGCGCCGTTGTGGGCGATATTGATCCTGGTCAATTTCCCACCGCGCCTTCTCCATTAACTTAGCCCTATCGCAACAGGGCAAGTGCAGGAGGCCGGTCATGTTTTTCGATAATGTGGTTTTTGCCGGAGTGCTGACTGTTAGCCTCATGGTGTTGTTTTTTGTAGGGTTTGGATTTTTTATCTGGAAAGACGCGAACAAGCGTAAAAAACCTTAAGTTTTTCCGGGTTACATGAGCACGCAAGGCATTTTGGGCGACTTCGGTCGCCCTTTTTTTTGGCTGTTAATTGATGGATGAACAGCTCCCTCGCCACAGGTCCAGCGTCGTACCGACGTTGTGTAGATACCTATGCGCGTCGCAGGCAAGCCCCACATTTGTCATGCGCTGTTCGAACTGGCGTAGAACCTGCATCCCACGCCCCATTCGCCGGTTTCCTGTCACCGGCCCCTGGAGGATTAGGATGCGTAGTCTGGTTTTGCTGCTGGCGTCATTGGCCCTGGGCGGTTGTATGACCGTCAGTGATATGGCCGAAGGCACCCGCTATCAGATGAGCGATGCCGGGCTGCTCGACCACAGCGATACGCGGCGTACTGCCTCGGTGCGCATACAGCCGGACTCCTTTGTGTTTATCGCCCAAGGCGCCTTCGTGCCACCGGGCAGCGCCTACCCGCGGCCCAATGTGGTGGCCGAGGAAGCATTCAATGGCTTCGTCGAATATTTCCCCATGGTGCGCCGCGCCCGCCAGCCGGAAGGGCTGGAACAGGCCATGGCCGAAGCCCGCGACGCCGGTGCTCACTACCTGCTGTATTGCCGCTTTGCGGCAGCCGATGACCGTATCGGCAACGCCGACGAGTGGACCGACCAACAAGCTCTGGACCGCCTTGGCCTGGACAGCGGGGTGATCCAAGTCATGTTGATCGAGACCAGCACCCAGTATTTGATTGATACTGCACGTATTCGCAGTCGTGGCGGTTTACTGACGTTCCACGACACATCGCCACAAGATTTGATTGCCCGTCCCCTGGCGCAATATGCCCGCGGTTTACTGGGCATGAGCAATCAGTAAACAGAGGAGCCCGTCATGACCGATTCCGCCAAGGCCAATGATTTATTGGCCCAACTGCCCAAGGGCAAAGGGCCGGCACCGGTGCATCTGTGGAACCCGGCTTTCTGCGGCAATATCGACATGCGCATCGCCCGTGACGGCACCTGGTTCTACCAGGGCACGCCCATCGGGCGAAAGCCGATGGTCAAGCTGTTCTCCAACATCATCCGCCGCGATGGCGATGATTATTTCCTGGTGACGCCGGTGGAGAAGGTCGGCATCCAGGTCGATGATGCGCCCTTTGTCGCCGTGACCCTGAACGTGCAAGGGCAGGGCGAAAGCCAGGTTTTGCGCTTTACCACCAACGTCGATGAACAGGTCGAGGCAGGCCTCGAGCACCCGCTGCGGGTGGTGATCGACCCCGTCACCCAGGAACCGGCACCCTACGTGCGCGTTCGCACCAATCTTGAAGCCCTCGTGCATCGCAACGCTTTTTACCAGTTGGTGGAGCTGGCAGTGAGCCGTCCGATCAACGGTCAAAACTGGCTTGGCGTATGGAGCAGCGGGGAGTTTTTCCCCATCGGCCTGGAGCCCTGAGGCGGTTTTTGTCTTCAGCCTGAAATAATCCTCTTGCGGCAAATGCGCGCTTTCGGTTATCAATTTGTACATGATTAGACATGTTCGATTTGATAAGAAAAAACGCGTCGTCGACGAACTCATCCGCCGTATCGAGGGTGGGGTCATGGCCGACGGCTTCCTGTTGCCCGGCGAGCATCAACTGGCCGAGGAATTTGCGGTCAGTCGTGGCACGCTGCGTGAGGCGCTGTCCGAGCTCAAGCGTCGCAACTACATCGCCACCCAAAGTGGGGTCGGCTCGATCGTCACCTTTGACGGCATGGTGCTGGATCAACGCAGCGGTTGGGCCCAGGCCTTGGCCGATACGGGCGCCCAGGTAAGCACTGACATCCTGCGTTTCGAGGCCGTCACGCGCCCTGATCTGTTCAGCCGTTTCGGCACCGACCAGTTCATTACCCTCGACCGCCTTCGGCGCACCGCAGACGGCACAGCGGTGTCCCTGGAACGCTCGCTGATGCCGGCCGTTGGCGACCTGGAAAGCCTGCCGCGCATTGGCCTGATCGATAACTCCTTGACCATCACCCTGGCCGCCTACGGCTACGTCGGGGCCGAGGGCGATCAGTGGATCGGTGCCGAGCCGCTGAGTGATGAAGATGCCGAATTACTCGGGCGTCCCGGCGGCACAGTATTTCTCAAGGCTGCGCGCACCACCTATGATCGTCGCGAGCGTTTCATGGAACATGTCGAAAGCCTGCTCGACCCGCTGCACTTTCGCCTGCATCTGCAGTTTGGAGCGTCGAAATGACCCGCGAAAATCGCGCCCTTGGCGCCTTCTATGGCCTGGCCCTGGGCGATGCTTTGGGTATGCCCACCCAATCCTTGAGCCGCGAGCAGGTACAAAAGCGCTTCGGTGCCATCACCGCTCTGGAAGACGCCGACGCCGACCAGCCCATTGCACCGAACATGCCTGCCGGCTCCATCACCGATGACACCGAGCAAGCCATTCTGGTCGCCGAGTTATTGGTGCAAGGCCAGGGCCAGATCCAGCCCGCTGTGCTTGCCCAACGCTTGATCGATTGGGAAGCGGGCATGCGCGCCAAAGGCTCCCAGGACTTGCTCGGGCCGTCCACCAAGCGCGCGATCGACATGATCCTCGCCGGACATACCCCGGAGGAATCCGGGCGCTACGGCACCACCAATGGCGCGGCCATGCGCATCACCCCGGTGGGCGTCGCCGCTGATGTCAGCGACCCGGGGCGGTTTATCCAGGCGGTGATCCAGGCGTGCCAGGTCACCCATAACACCAGCTTGGGTATTTCCAGCGCTGCGGCCGTGGCGGCAGTGGTCTCGGCCGGCATCAATGGCGTGGACCTGGGGGAAGCCCTGAATATCGGGACCCAAATGGCTCGGCAGGCTGAAAGCCATGGTCACTGGATCGCGGGTGGACGCATTTCTACCCGCATTAGTTGGGCTCGCACTCTAAGCGTCGGCAGCGGCGATAAAGCGTTGTTTGCCGACCTGCTTTACGAGTTGATTGGTACTTCGGTGGCTTCCCAGGAATCGGTAGTGGTGTCGTTTGCCCTGGCGCAGCAAGTGGCATCGGGCGACATGAACGCCTTCGAAGCCCTGTGCCTGGCAGCCAGTCTGGGTGGCGACACCGATACCATTGCCGCGATCCTCGGCGCCATGCTGGGGGCGTGCCTGGGCATGCAGTGCTGGCCTGAGGCGTTGGTTGAACAGGTCAAGCGAGTCAATGGCCTGGACTTGCAGCCGCTGGTCAAAGCCTTATTGGCCTTGCGATAAACACGGAACTAATTGTGGGAGCTGGCTTGCCTGCGATAGCGGTTTTCAGTGGCGGATGAGCTGGTTGCCCCACCGCAATCGCAGGCAAGCCAGCTCCCACATTAAAAAGCGTTGGGTCAGGAAGACCGGATAAAGATTCGACTCGCTGCCACAACCACAACAATACAGGCACCAGGAGCACCCTTTCATGAGCAGCCCCTCTTCCGGCCAAAGCGCTGGGCAATTGGAAACACGCGGCATCGAGCCGGTCCCGGAAGGCGAGTGCAACGGCCATCCGCTGCAACTGTTCTGGGTGTGGTTTGCGGCCAATATCAGCATCCTCGGTTTGCCCCTTGGCGCGACGCTGGTGGCGTTTCGTGGCCTGGCCATCTGGCAGGCGATCATCGTTGCGATTCTTGGCGCCGCTGGCTCCTTTGCCGTGGTGGGCATTATCTCCATCGCTGGCCGCCGCGGTCGCGCGCCCAGCCTGACCTTGTCCCGCGCCATCTTCGGGGTGCGCGGCAATATCGGCCCGACCTTGGTGTCGCTGATGTCGCGCCTGGGTTGGGAAACCGTCAACACCACCACCGCAGCCTTCGTGTTGTTGTCATTAAGCTCCATCCTGTTCGGCTCGGCAGTGGAGGCGAAAAGCGCGCCGGTGCTCACCCTGATCTTCATTGCCATCTTCGTGCTGCTGACCCTGGCCGTATCGGGCCTGGGCCACGCCACGTTGCTGGTGATCCAGAAGTGGGCGACCTACGTCTTCGGCGGCTTGAACATTCTGGTGGGCGGCTTTCTGTGCGCCACTATCGACTGGAGCGCGGTGTTCAACGCCACCCCCGCGCCGTTGAGCGCGATGATCATTGGCGTGGGCACCATGGCTGCCGGTACCGGTATCGGTTGGGCCAACGCCGGTGCAGACATGTCGCGTTACCAGCACCGCAGCGTCAAGGCCGTGCGCCTGGTGGCCTCCGCTGCGTTTGGCGCAGGCATCCCGCTGGTGCTGTTGATCACCCTCGGCGGCCTGTTGTCGGTGGGCAACAATGACCTGGCGTCGGCCACCGACCCCATCATCGCGATCCGCGACATGCTGCCGACCTGGATGGCCGTGCCGTACCTGATCACCGCGTTCGGCGGGCTGTTGCTGTCG
This sequence comes from Pseudomonas sp. AL10, assembly GCF_029960685.1. Taxonomy (NCBI): domain Bacteria; kingdom Pseudomonadati; phylum Pseudomonadota; class Gammaproteobacteria; order Pseudomonadales; family Pseudomonadaceae; genus Pseudomonas; species Pseudomonas sp. AL10. Next base: position 6,797 of record NZ_JASBQZ010000067.1, on the reverse strand, counting down.
AACAACCTGTCGGTGTATTCGGCCGGTCTCACTACCTTGACCCTGGGCTTGAAGGTCAAACGCGTGCATGCGGTGATCGTCGATATCGTCGCGATCTTTGCCGGCTCCATCTACTTCATGCTGATCGCCGACAGCTTTTATGGCCCGTTCATCACCTTCATTTCGCTGCTGGCGGTGCCGATCACGGCGTGGGTCGGGATCTTCGTGGTCGACTTGATTCACCGGCATTACTACAGCCCCACCGACCTGCTGGACGTCAGCCCCAGCAGTGCCTACTGGTATCGCGGCGGCGTGGAGTGGCGCGCATTTGGCGCCTGGGCGGTGGCCATTGTGTTGGGGTTCAGCTTCACCACCATTGGCACCACCGCCGAAAACATCTGGTTTGCCGGGCCGCTGTCCGACTCCTGGCTGGGCCATAACGGCCTGGGCTGGATCGTAACCTTCCTGGTAGCGGGCGGAATATATGCAGTATTGGGCGGGGCGTCTGACCGTCGTCCGGCTTTAGTCGAGAGCGCCAATGTCTAGATTGCTGCACACCGGCCAGGTCATTGTCGACCTGGTCATGGGCCTCGACACCCTGCCGGCAAGCGGCGGTGACGTGCTGGCCAACTCCGCCAGTTTTCAAGTGGGTGGTGGTTTCAACGTAATGGCTGCGGCGCGGCGCAATGGGTTGTCGGTGGTTTACCTGGGTCGCCATGGCGAGGGGCGCTTTGGCGAGCTGGCGCGTGCCGCGATGCAGGCCGAAGGTATTGAAATGGCCTTGGCGGCCAGCGCAGGCAAAGACACCGGCTTGTGCGTGTCGCTGACTGAAGCCAGCACCGAACGCACCTTCATCTCCCATCTCGGCGCCGAGGGTGAGTTGAGCGCCGACGACTTGGCTCGGATCGTCCCGCGTGTCGATGATTACGTATACCTCAGTGGCTACAGCTTGCTGCTTGAAGGTAAGGCGCAGCCTTTGCTTGACTGGTTGCAGGCGCTACCGCGAGAGATCGTGGTGGTGTTCGACCCAGGCCCGATGGTCAAGGCGCTGGACTCCGCGTTGATGCGCGCGTTGTTGCCGCGTATCGACATCTGGACCAGCAATGGCCCTGAAGCCCTGGCGTTTACCGGGGCGGCGGATATGAGTCAGGCGCTGCCCATGCTCAATCAGCACTTGCAGGCACTGCTGGTTGTGCGTGATGGGCCAAATGGTTGCTGGGTAGGGCGAGGGGCACAGATCGAGCATGTCCCTGGATTCAAGGTTCAGGCCGTGGACAGCAATGGCGCGGGGGACGCACATGCGGGAGTATTTATTGCCGGGTTGGCGAATGGCTTGAAACCGGTTGAGGCGGCGCGTCGAGCGAACGCAGCGGCGGCATTGGCGGTAACCCGCTGGGGGCCAGCGACCTCGCCCGGCACTGCTGAGGTCGATGCATTAGTGACTGAATAAACGAGGCCCAAAAATGTGGGAGCGGGCTTGCTCGCGAAGGCGGTGTGTCAGTTAAAGCATGTGCTGACTGATACTCCGCCTTCGCGAGCAAGCCCGCTCCCACAATGGGTTCTGCGTTTAGCCTGCTTTTTTCAGGGCTTGGATCAACTCATCTTTGCGCATGGTTGAGCGTCCTGAAATATTCTTTTCCCGCGCCTCTTTCATCAAGCTTTCCTTGGTCTGCGTACCCAATGAAGCGCGACTGCTGCGCGGGTGGCCTTCACGGCTGGCAGCGGCGCGCTTGGCCGATTCCTGCCGGTCCTGGGCCTTCTTGGTCGGTGCTTTGCGCCTGCCTGATCCGCCGGTTTTCTCACCGCCGCCAGACTGTTTGTTCACGGTGGCCCAGGCACGAGCTTCGGCTTCGTCCTTGGGCAACCCTTTGTGCTCATAACTGTCTTCGATATGAGCGGCCTTGCGTTTCTGTTCGTCGGTGTATTTGGCTTTGCTTCCACGAGGCATCGCTAAAACTCCTTCTGGCCCCAGTCGCGGGGCCAGGCCAGAAATGGATTACTGAGTACTTTGGGCGTCGAGCTTGCGCGCTTCATCCACACCAGAAGCGGTGAGCTTGATTGGCAGGTTCAACGCGTATTCGCCGGCGTCGTCGGTGGTCACATGCCCATCCTTGATCAGCCCGCGGTCTTGCAAGAACGCCAAGACACTGGCGACCTCTTTTTCACCGCGGTAATTGTCCAGCACCTCCTTGCCCAAGCCTTGCGGGTGGGCGTGCAGCAGGCGGGTGAGGACTTCTTTTTCAAGGTTTCTATCGACGTTCATGCGTACCTCTTCACTGGGAAATGGTCGGGTGTAGGTCGTACCAAGGGTGCATCAAGGCGCTGGTTGTTTCTGCGCGCCCGGGATGTTCGAGTCGTCGCCCTTGTTGATCTTCGGCTCATTGTTGCTCGTGCCTGGGCCCATCTTGCCGTTGCCCACGGCCGCCGGTGCCTGGCGCTGGGTATCGTTGCCTTTGGTGCGTGGGTCAGCGCTGTTGTCGATGATCGCGCCACCGTTGGTGTCCATGCCGGTGCCCATGGATTTTTGCGACTCGGTGGTGGCGTCCGGCGTTGGATCGGTGGGGCCGGTGGTCGAGCTGGCCGCGAAGGCGCTCAGGGACGCGGCAGACAACAGGCCGGAGAGGGCGAGGGCAGCAAATTTGGAATTTTTCATCAGGGTGTCTCCATATGATTAATGTCCTTACCCTGTATTGGTCTGCCCGCGATTGTTGATCGTGCCGGGAGGGCGACGAACGGTATCAGCTCACCTCTATCACTTTGTGTGCCGATACTCGGCGCGCTATCAAGCGTGCCACCGTGATCGCCCAGTTGAGGGCCGCGATCACCAGTACGCTCAGCATCATTGTCGCAAGGCCGAAGTCGACGATGATCTTGCCTGCGAGCCAGGGAAACCCGAAGACGCCGATAAAGTACGCCAGGCTGAACAACAACAACGCCTGGGAAGTGGTGCCGCTGGGCGCTTCGTTGGCCACCAGGCCGTTGATCACTGAATACGTCAGGCCATACCCGATCCCTAGCGTGGCGGCGGCGAGCACATAACTGAGGTTGCCGCTGACACCAAACGCGAACAGCGCGATCGCGCCGAACATCACCCCCGATAACACACAGGCAGCCTGGTACGCATCGCGCTTGACCACGAAGCCTGCGATCAGCAAGCGGCTGGTGATTGCTGCTGTCAGGAAGCCCGCGAAGAACAGTGAATAGTCGAGCTTATGAGCCACGGCATAGCTGGTCTGGAACGAAGACAGCCCCCCGAATACGCAGCCACCCAGGCCGACCATCAGGATGGCGAACGCCGCCTTGGAAGACAGTATGCGGCGGCTTGCGCGCCAGGAAATCCTGGCGGTTGGCATATTCGCGTGCTGTCGCAACCGGGAGCCCATGCGCCAGAACATCACCACCCCGGCGAGGCTGGCGAGCCCGGCGATATAGAACGCGGTGGTCAGGGGCAGGTCCAGCGCAGTGGCGGCGCGTCCCAGCAAAGGGCCGGAACCTATGCCGCTCAACATACTGCCCGAGAGCAAGGCGAAATATTTGGCCCGCTGGCGTGGTTCCACTAGCAGCGTCACGATGATTGGGCCCAGGGTATAGAACACGCCCCAGCCCAAGCCAAGGGACAATCCAAACAGCATCAAGCCTTGGCCAAACCCCGGCGTCAGGGCAAACCCCAGGCAGGCCACCACCAACAATAGGCCGGTACTCGCAATTGCTCGCGCCGCGCCCAGCGCATCAGCCAGGTGCCCGGAAAACACGACCGCCACAAAAGTGCTGAGCATCGCCGTGGCAATGACACTGCCCGCGTCGTGTTCATTACCGCCACGGGCATGGATCAGCAGTGACAACAAAAAGGTCGAACCGTAAGACAGTGACAGCAGGAAGCTGGCTAGGCAGAACAGCGCGAATGTCTTGGTGCCCACTGGTGGCGTGGCGTGCATGAGCAGGTCTCTGATCGTTGGATTTATGCCCATTGTTTACCATGGGCGTGCGCAGGCTTTGTTCTGTGGTTGCCGATGCTTGCATCACCCCGCACCGGAGTGAAACGCGCTCGTCGGCATCAATTGCACTGCAAACGGCCATCAAATCGCCTTAGTATGTGGCCTTTGAATTTGCCCAAGGCTCGCCCATGACCATCGAGATTCGCCCCGCCGTACCCAGCGATGCTGCGCAAATCCTGACCTTCATCACTGAGCTGGCCGAGTACGAGAAAGCCCGGCATGAAGTGATCGCCAGCGTGGTGGACATCGAACGCAGCCTGTTCAGCGAAGGTGCCACGGCCCATGGCCTGATCTGCTTGCGCGATGGATTGCCGATTGGTTTTGCGGTGTTCTTTTTCAGCTACTCCACGTGGCTGGGTAGTAACTGCCTTTACCTGGAAGACCTGTATATCAACCCGGAACAACGCGGCGGTGGCGCCGGCAAGAAGTTGCTGCGTCACCTGGCCAAGATCGCCTGCGACAACGGTTGCGGGCGCTTTGAGTGGAGCGTGCTGGACTGGAACGAGCCCGCGATTGCCTTCTACAAATCCATCGGCGCCCAGCCTCAGGAAGAATGGGTGCGTTATCGCATGGAAGGCGATGCCTTGCGCGACTTCGCCCTGGGCTGAAGCTTCTTTCGTAAAGTCCCTAAAGACCCAATGTGGGAGCGAGCTTGCTCGCGAATACGGTGTATCAGTCAGCACATGCTTTAACTGACACACCGCAGTCGCGAGCAAGCCCGCTCCCACATTTTTAGATTTGCTCATTATATGGGACGATAATTTATATATTGAGATATTTCAGGCGATGGGTTTATAGTCGCCAGCATCAGCACTCACTACAAAAAATAAAAAGGTGAAGCGATGCAGGCACATCCGTTGTCCCTACCCGCCGTGCCCGAGCCCACTTACGGCGAGCGGCTGAAGAACAAGGTGGTGATCATCACCGGCGCCGCCCAAGGCATTGGCGAAGCTATCGTTGCCTGTTTCCAGGCTCAGCAGGCGCGGTTGATCATTGCTGATATCCAGGGCGACAAAGTCGAGAAGGTCGCCGCCCATTGGCGCGAACGCGGCGCGCAGATTTACGCCCAACCGGTTGATATCACTTCCAAGGAACAATGGCAGGCACTGGTCAACCTGGCCATCGAGCGCTTTGGCCGCGTGGATGTGCTGGTCAACTGTGCCGGGGTCAATGTGTTCCGTGACCCGCTGGAGATGAGCGACGAGGACTGGCGCCGCTGTTTCGCCATCGACCTCGACGGCGCCTGGTACGGCTGCCGTTCGGTGTTGCCGCACATGATCGAGCAGGGCATCGGCAACATCATCAATATCGCGTCCACCCATTCCAGCCACATCATTCCCGGTTGTTTTCCTTACCCTGTCGCCAAGCACGGCCTGCTCGGCCTCACCCGTGCCTTGGGCATCGAGTACGCGCCCAAGGGCATCCGCTCGAATGCCATCGCCCCCGGCTATATCGAAACCCAGCTCAACGTCGATTACTGGAACGGTTTCCCAGACCCCCACGCCGAACGCCAGCGCGCGTTCGACCTGCACCCGCCCAAACGCATTGGCCAGCCCATCGAAGTGGCCATGACGGCTCTGTTCCTGGCGACCGACGAGGCGCCCTTTATCAATGCCACTTGCCTGATGATCGATGGCGGGCGGTCTGTGATGTACCACGACTAAAGCGTTTTTCAATAACAAGAAGGAGGTGGTCCATGTTCAAGCAAACACTCGGTGCCGTGGCACTGGCGATGGCGTTCAGCGGCTGGGTATCGGCTGAAGAAGTGAAGATCGGTTTCCTGGTCAAACAGGCTGAGGAACCCTGGTTTCAAACGGAGTGGGCATTCGCGGAAAAGGCCGGCAAAGAGCATGGTTTTACCGTGATCAAAATCGCCGTGCCCGATGGTGAAAAGACCTTGTCGGCTATCGACAGCCTGGCCGCCAACGGCGCGAAAGGCTTTGTGATCTGCCCGCCAGACGTGTCCCTGGGCCCGGCCATCGTCGCCAAGGCCAAGGTCAACGATTTGAAAGTGATGGCCGTGGATGACCGATTTGTCGATGCCAAAGGCAACTTTATGGAAGAGGTGCCGTACTTGGGCATGGCCGCATTTGAGGTGGGCCAGAAGCAGGGCGCTGCCATGGCCGCCGAAGCGAAAAAACGCGGTTGGGACTGGAAGGACACCTACGCGGTGATCAACACTTTCAACGAGCTCGACACCGGCAAGAAGCGCACCGACGGCTCGATCAAATCCCTGGAGGAGGCCGGTATTCCGAAGGATCACATCCTCACCGCTGCGCTGAAAACCCTCGATGTGCCCGGCAGCATGGACGCCACCAACTCGGCGCTGGTCAAGCTGCCGAGCGGGGCGAAGAACCTGATCATCGGCGGCATGAACGACAACACCGTGCTCGGTGGCGTGCGCGCCACTGAGAGCGCCGGCTTCAAGGCCGCCAACGTGATCGGCATCGGCATCAATGGCACCGACGCCATCGGCGAATTGAAGAAAGCCGACAGCGGTTTCTTCGGCTCCATGCTGCCCAGCCCGCATATCGAAGGCTATAACACCGCGCTGGCGATGTATGAATGGGTCACCACTGGCAAGGAACCGGCCAAATACACCGCCATGGACGAGGTGACCTTGATCACCCGCGCCAATTTCCAGGAAGAACTGACCAAGATCGGCCTGTGGAAATGAGCGGCGCGGCCCTGCGTTTCAATGGCATCGGCAAGGAGTTTCCCGGTGTGAAAGCCCTGGCGCAGATCAGCTTTGAAGCGCGGCCGCATTCGGTGCACGCGCTGATGGGCGAGAACGGCGCAGGCAAGTCGACCCTGCTGAAAATC
>NZ_JASBQZ010000066.1:0-17894 GCF_029960685.1 Pseudomonas sp. AL10 | reverse complement strand
ATCAAGATCAAAAGCAGATCAAGAGCAAGAGCGGCTCGCTTCGCATCGTGGTTACCGGCGGTCGCAGGCAAGCCACATTGGTCGTATTGCGCGCTTGGGTTAGTGGCATTTGGTCATGGTTTGTAAAGGGCCAGCAAGGCGTGTCCCTTTAAATTGCAGGACGTTTCCTAGACAATCCTTGCCGCCTTGTGCCTGCTGGAATCGGTGGCTAGTCTGCGGTCCGTCACTGCCAAATCAGTGATCGGGTTTAGTCGCCCGGTTTAAGAACAGGCGCATGCTCCCATGAAGCTTTATGGTGGCTGTGCGCAGGGCGCCTTCGGGCGCGCCGGGTTCCTGTTCTGTCCGGTCGACTAACCTGCGTACAGCCGCCACCTTCGTTTAGTCGCGAAAAGTGTCAGCTCCTTGATATCAGACAGGAACTACACCATGAATAAAGTACTACCTGATCCACCCATCGATCCCGCAAAAGACCGCGCCGCTTTCAACCGCGCCATCGACCATTACCTGCCTACCCAGGGCTTCCACTGCGTCAACGAAGACCTGAGTTTCGAAGACGCCCTGCTCTACACCGCCAGCCTGCTCGACAGTGCCTCTGCCACGGCGCTGGATTGCGGCGAGCTGCTGCAAAGCCCTGAACGGGCGAAGATCCTGGCGGTGTGGCATTTGCTGGAAATTGCAAAAACCACCGTAGATCGCTCCATCGAGTGCCTGACCGGCACCAAGGCCACTGCCTAAACGCGGTTAAAACTGTGGGAGCGGGCTTGCCTGCGAAGGCGGTGTGTCAGTCATTGCATTTGCTGCTGTACTAACGCCATCGCAGGCAAGCCAGCTCCCACATCTGATCTTCATGGCTCCCACATTGATCTCATTTTTCCCTCGGGTTATTGCGGATAAAAACTAAAAGTCCATAATGGACAAATTAGTTTACCCGGAGAACCCCATGTCCACGACGCCCCTCGTTATCGACCAGGCCCAGGCCCGCACCTTGCTGGCTCAAGTCGACGTGCCTTTGGTTCTGCGCAAACTGTTTCGCGACCTCGCCGCCGGGCAAGCCGTGCAGCCGGCGCAACAGTGGGTGGAGTTTCCCCAAGGCGCCGGGGATTTCATCAACTACCTGGGCGTACTGGCCGAAGACGGGGTGTACGGGGTCAAGACTTCGCCTTATATCGTGCGTGAACAAGGCCCCCTGGTGACGGCCTGGACCCTGTTGATGTCGATGCACAGCGGCCAGCCGTTGCTGCTGTGCGATGCCGCTGAACTGACAACCGCACGCACCGCCGCCGCCACGGCGTTGGCGGTGGATGCGCTGGCCCCGGCGGCGGCGCAACGTCTGGCGATTATCGGCAGCGGCAAGGTCGCCCAAGCGCACCTGCGTTATGTGCAGAACCTGCGCGACTGGCAGCAAATCCGCCTGTACTCGCCAAGCCTGGACAGCGCCAGCGCCGAAACACGCGCGCAGTTGGCCTGCCTGGACCCGCGCCTGACCCTCGCCGCCACCTGCGAGGCCGCCCTTGAAGACGCGGATGTGATCCTGCTGTGCACCTCGTCCGCTGGCCCGGTCATCGACCCGTCACGCTTGAGCAAACCCGCGTTGATCACCTCCATCAGCACCAACGCACCGCGTGCCCATGAAGTGCCGCCGCACTGCCTTAACCAGATGCACGTGTTCTGCGACTATCGCCAGACCACCCCGGATTCGGCCGGTGAGATGCTGATCGCCAGCGAACAGCACGGCTGGGACAAACGCACGATTATTGGCGACCTGCCCGAGTTGTTCAGCGACATGGCCCAGCGCCCGGACTACGATCGTCACGTGTTTTTCCGCTCCATCGGCCTGGGCCTGGAAGACATCGCCCTGGCCAATGCCCTGTACCGACTGTAGGAGCGAGCTTGCTCGCGAAGACCTCACAGCTACTGCGTTTACACAGGATGGGCGCGTTATCGTTAACGTTTTTCGCGAGCAAGCTCGCTCCTACAAGGCTTATTTCAGGAGATATCCATGAGCCAGGCAGACTTCATCATTATCGGCGGCGGCATCGCCGGCGCGTCCACCGGGTTCTGGTTGTCGCAGCACGGCAAGGTGCTGGTGCTGGAGCGTGAAAACCACCCGGCCTATCACTCCACCGGGCGTTCGGCAGCGCTCTACACCGCCGCGTACGGCACCCCGCAGGTACGCGCGCTGACCTTGGCCAGCCGGGCCTTTTTCGACCAGCCACCCGCAGGCTTCTGCGAACATCCCCTGCTGACGCCCCGGGGCGAAATGACCGTTGATTTCAACGGTGACCCGGCCGAACTCGACAGCCAGTACCTGAGCGCCAAGGCCACCGTGGCGCAGGTGCAGCGCCTGACGGTCGATGAAGCCTGTGCACGCCTGCCGATCCTGCGCCGTGAAAAAGTCCACGGGGCAATCTACGACCCCACCGCCTGTGACATCGACACCGACGCCCTGCATCAAGGCTACCTGCGCGGTATCCGCCGCAACCAGGGCGACGTGCGCACCGACAGCCATGTGCTGGGCTTGAGCCGCGACGCCGACGGCCTGTGGCAGGTGCGCACCCAGGATGCGATCTACGCTGCGCCGGTCATCATCAACGCCGCCGGAGCCTGGGCCGACCATATCGGCGGGCTGACGGGCGCGGCGTCCATCGGCTTGCAGCCCAAGCGCCGCTCGGCCTTTGTCTTCGCCGGCCCCGAGGGCGTGGACAGCCACGACTGGCCGATGCTGGTGGCCCTCGACGAAGCGTTCTACATGAAACCGGATGCCGGCATGTTCCTCGGCTCACCGGCCAACGCCGACCCAGTAGAACCCCAGGACGTGCAACCCGAAGAACTGGATATCGCCATGGGCATCTACCAGATCGAGGAAGCCACCACCCTGACCATCCGCCGCCCCACGCGCACCTGGGCCGGGCTGCGCAGTTTTGTGCAGGACGGTGATTTGCTGTCGGGCTTTGACCCGCAAGTACCGGGGCTGTTCTGGGTGGCAGCGCAAGGCGGCTATGGTATCCAGACCTCACCGGCCATGGGCCAGGCAAGCGCCGCCCTGGTGCGCGGCGAACCGCTGCCGGAGGCACTGACCCGGTTCGGCCTGGACGCTGGTATGCTCTCCCCGGTCCGCCTGGAGCCCCATTGATGAACACCGCTGAACAAGACAAGGTCATGCAGAACTTCCGCGCGATTGCCGATGCAATCGCCACGCTGTTCTTTCCCCATGCAGAAGTGGTGTTGCATGACCTGCGCACGCAAACCGTGGATTACATCGCCAATAACCTGTCCAAACGCAGCCTGGGTGACGACTCGTCCCTGGAGGACATGCTCGACGGTGACGTCAGCGAGGTGAATATCGGCCCTTATGAAAAGCTCAATTGGGACGGCCAGAAAATCCGCAGCCTGAGCACCGTGCTGCACGACCACAAAGGCCGCCGGCTGGCGGTGCTGTGCATCAACCTGAATATTTCAATGTTCGAAACGGCCAAGGCGGCGCTGGATTTGTTCCTGTCGCCAAGCAAGCTGATCGCACAGCCAGACGCGCTGTTTCGTGATGACTGGCAGGAGCGCATCAACACCTTCCTGCATGCCTGGCTGCGCGAGCGTCAGTTGAGCCTGAACCTGTTGACCCGCGACCACAAACGCGAACTGGTGCTGGCGCTGCACGCCGAGGGGGCATTCAAGGGCAAGAGCGCCTCCAACTATGTGGCCAATGTGCTGGGCATGGGGCGGGCGACGGTCTACAAGCATTTGAAGGAACTCAAGGGTTGAGCCCCTTCTGACGACAACGCTAATCCCCTGTGGGAGCTGTCGAGCCCCAGCGAGACTGCGAAGGGGCCGGCAAGGTCAACATTTTCATCGCCTGACCCACCGCTTTCGCAGCCTCGCTAAAGCTCGACAGCTCCCACATTGACCGCGTATTTCCTTGGGTCAGTCGCCGTAGATATCGGCCTTGAAGTACTGCTGTGAAATCTTCTGGTATTCGCCGCTGGCGCGAATGCCGTCGATGGCCGCGTTCAGTTCGCTGACCAATTCGCCATTGCCCTTGCGCACCGCAATACCGGCGCCCTCGCCCACATATTTCGGGTCCTTGAGCTCCGGGCCGACAAAGGCATAACCCTGCCCGCGCGGCATCGACAGAAAGTCGCTCAGGGGGATGGTGTCGGCAAAGATCGCATCCAGGCGCCCCGCTGCCAGGTCCATGTAGATTTCTTCGTTATTGCTGTAGCGCTTGACGTTGATGCCCTTGGGCTCGAACACCTCGGTGGCATAGCGGTCGGTGGTGGTCGCGCGCTGTACGCCGACGTTCTTGCCCTTGAGGCTGGCGTACTGGTCATCCACCACGGCGCCGTCCTTCATCACCAGACGCGAGGAGGTGAAGTAGTACTTGTGGGTGAAATCCACCGACTTCTTGCGGTCTTCGTTGATGGTCATGGACGACAACGCCATGTCGATCTTCTTGACCTTGAGGGACGGAATCAGCCCGTCGAACTCCCCTTCGATCCACACGCACTTGACCTTCATTTGCGCACACAGGGCGTTTCCAATGTCGTAGTCGAAACCCACGATCTTGCCGTCGCCGGTCTTGGAGGCGAACGGTGGGTAAGCGGCCTCAATGCCAATACGCAGGGTTTTCTCGGCGGCCAGCAGGTGGCTGGAGGCGAACAGGCTCAAGGCCAAGGCGGGAAGGAGGTGGCGTTTCTTCATGAGGGGGTTCTCGCAGGTTGTTGTTGGTTTGGCAAGAGTGAAGAAAAACGTGCAGCGGCTATTTTGTACTTATAATTCCATACTGGACTTTTATGTGTTTAACCGTCAACAGGCAAAAAAAATGTGGGAGGGCTTGAGCCTTCCCACATCAGATCCAGCAGCACAGCTTAAACCTTACTTGGACACCGGCATTGCAAACTCCGCGCCCTGCTCGATGCTCTCCGACCAGCGTTGCATGATCGACTTCTGCTTGGTGTAGAAGCGCACGCCCTCGGTGCCGTAGGCGTGCATGTCCCCGAACAGACTCTTCTTCCAACCACCAAAACCGTGCCAGGCCATCGGCACCGGAATCGGCACGTTGATACCGACCATGCCCACTTCGATGCGCCGCGCAAACTCACGAGCTATGTTGCCATCGCGGGTGAAGCAGCTGACGCCGTTACCGAACTCGTGATCGTTGACCAGCTTCACCGCCTCGGCAAAATCGTTGACCCGTACACAGGCCAGCACCGGGCCGAAGATTTCTTCGCGGTAGATGCTCATGTCCCGGGTCACGTGGTCGAACAAGGTCGCGCCCAACCAGAAGCCGTTTTCCAGGCCGGGTTCGGTGGGCACGTAGTCACGGCCATCGAGCAGCAACTGCGCGCCGGCTTGTACGCCCTGCTCGATGTAGCCACTGATGCGTTCCAGCGCAGCCCGCGACACGATCGGGCCCATCTCGGCTTTCAAATCGCGACCATCGGTGATGCGCAACGTCTTGGCGCGCTCGGTCAAGGCAGCAATGACCTTGTCACCCACATCACCCACCAGCACCGCCACCGAGATCGCCATGCAGCGCTCGCCGGCACTGCCGTAGGCGGCGCCCATCAGCGCGTCAACGGTGCGTTCGATATCGGCGTCGGGCATCACCACCATATGGTTTTTCGCCCCGCCCAGGCCCTGCACGCGCTTGCCGTTGCGGGCGCCGCTCTCGTAGATGTATTGGGCAATTGGCGTGGAGCCGACGAAGCTCACGGCTTTGACGTCCGGGTGTTCGATCAGCGCGTCCACCGACTCTTTATCACCCTGCACCACATTGAACACGCCCTTGGGCAGGCCGGCTTCATGCAGCAGCTCGGCCATGAACAGCGAAGCGCTTGGGTCAGTCGGGCTGGGCTTGAGGATAAAGGTGTTACCCGCCGCAATGGCGATGGGGTACATCCACATCGGTACCATCACCGGGAAGTTGAACGGCGTCACGCCGGCGACCACACCCAGCGGCTGGCGCATCGTCCAGTTGTCCATGCCACGGGAGACCTGGTCGGAGTGTTCGCCCTTGAGCAGGTTGGGAATGCCGCAGGCAAATTCGAGAATGTCGATGCCACGGTCGACTTCGCCCTGGGCATCGGTGAACACCTTGCCGTGCTCGGCGACGATGATGCGCGCCAGGTCGTCCTTGCGTTCGCGCAGCAGGTGCAGGTATTGGAACAACACGCGGGCGCGGCGGATCGGCGGGGTGTCGGCCCAGCCGGCAAACGCGGCCTGGGCGGCGGCGACGGCTTCGGCCACGGTCTGGCGGCTGGCCAGGGCCACACGGGCGGTGACTTCACCGGTGGCCGGGTTGTAGACGTCCTGATAACGGTCATCGCGGCTGACGCGCTGGTCGTTGATGTAGTGCTCGATGGTTGCAGTCATGGCAGTCGATCCAGGTGGGTGGCGTTGGTGCACACGATAGGCTTTCACTTTGTTCCGAACCAGAGCAGAATCCAGAACTTATTGTCCTTATATGCGAACAATACACCCATGGAAAAGGCTGAGATCGAAGGTTTGTGGACCCACATTCACTGGCTGTCGGTGCTGGAGGAACAAGGCACCTACACCGCTGCCGCCGCGCGCCTGGGGGTGAGTAAATCGGCGGTGAGCCAGCGCATTTCCGACCTGGAAAAGGCCACCGGCACGCGGCTGGTGACGCGCACCACCCGCAGCGTGCGGCTGACCGATGCGGGGCTGTCGTTGACCCGCGAAGTACGCAGCGCCTACGCGCAGATCGCCCGCAGTTTTTCCTCGGTGCGCGACTCGGTCGGGGAAATACGCGGGCTGGTGCGCCTGACCGCCCCCGTGGCCTTCGCCCGGCAACAACTGGTGCCGCACCTGTCCGGTTTTTTGCAGCAGTACCCCCAGGTGCGTATCCAACTGGACGTCTCCGATGCCTTGAGCTCATTGGCCGCCGAGGGTTACGACCTGGCGGTGCGCCACGGCTTCCAGGTGCCCGAAACCCACGTGGCGTGGAAGCTGTGCGACACCACCTCAGTGCTGGTCGCCACCCATGATTACCTGCAACGCCACGGCAAACCCCGCGAGCCAGGCGAGCTGTCGGCCCACAACTGCCTGTTTTACCCACGCGGCACCGACCAGCCCGCCTGGACCTTCGAGCGCGGCAGCCACCCCGTCGAGCGCCTCACCGTGCCCATCGCCGGCAGCTTCGCCACCAATAACAGCGAAGCCTTGCGCGACGCGGCACTCAACCATCTGGGCATCGCCCTGCTCCCGGACTTCAGCGCCCAGACGGCGCTGAACGCGGGCAAAGTGGTGCAGGTATTGAAGGACTGGACACTCAAAGGCGCGTTTGCCGATGAGATCTACCTGATTCGGCCCTACTCGCCCCATGTACCCAAGTCGGTGAGTGCGTTGGTCAACTACCTGAAGGACAAACTCTCGGGCGGGTTCCGCTAGGCGGCAGGGTTAAAAGTCCACCGTCGCCGACAGCTGCAAAGTACGTGGATACCCCGGCGAGAAGGCGCCGTAAGACGCGACGCCCGACCAGTACTCGCGGTCAAATACGTTCTGCACGGTGGCGCGCAAGGTGGTGGGCCGCCCTTCGATCTTGGTCGCGTAGCGGACGCCGGCATCAATGCGCGTCCAGGCATCCAGCTCCTGGGTGTTGGCCTGGTTGACATATTGGCTGTCGGTGTAGATCGCCCCGCCGGTGAGGGTAAAACCTTCCAGCCACGGGGTGTCGTACTCGGCCCACAGGTTGGCCTGGATATCGGGCACGCCGACCGGTTTGTTGCCTCGGTTGGCGGCGCTCGCCGACTGGGTCAGCTCGCCATCGAGGAAGGTCACGCCGCCCATCAAGCGCGTGCCAGGCGCCACTTCGCCGTATACGCTCAGCTCGACACCACGGTTGCGCTGCTCGGCCTGCACGGAGTAAACACCGTTGGCGCCCAATTCGCCGCTGGGCTTCTCGATCTGGAATAACGCCAGGGTGGTCATGAGGGTGCCGTGTTCATACTTCACGCCCAGTTCGTGCTGCTTGGATTCATAAGGCGCGAAGGTTTCACCGGCATTGCTGGCCGTACCCGGCGCGATATCGCCTTTGCTCAACCCCTCGACATAGTTGTAGTAGAGCGACACGTCATCCCAGGGCTTGACCACCACGCCCACCAAAGGCGTGGTCGCAGCGTCCTTGTAGCGCGAACTCACCGCGCCTGCGGCGTTGTAGTTACGCGACTCGATGTCTTGGCGCCGCACGCCCAGGGTCAACTGGATGCGCTCATCGAGAAAGCCCAGGGTGTCGGTGAGCGCCACGCCGGACAGCTCCGATTCGGAGATGCGCAGCACTTTCGGCGCCCGCAGGTTTTGCTTGGGCGTGTCCACCGGGTGGTAGATGTTGGAGCGGATTTCGGTGCCGTTGTTGATGCCGCGAGACAGCTCATCCTGGTAACGGGTCGCCATCAGCGTGGTGGTGTGGGTGATCGGGCCGGTGGCGAACTGCGCACGCAGGCCCACATCGGCGGTGGAACGGTCGACGTTGAACTTGTAGTAACCCGGAATATTACTGGTGTCGCCAGCATCATTGAGGATGCGCGGCACCTGGTCCGACAGGCGCTTGACATCCGACCGCCCGCCGCCGGCATGGGCGAACACGGTGAGCGAATCGCTGAGGTCATATTCACCGCCGAGCAAGGCCGATTGCTCCTTGGTGTCCGACCAGCCCCACTTCTGCGGCAGGCTGGTGCGGCCATTCGGGGCCGAAGGCACCTGCACGCCCGGCGCCAGGGTGAACGGGCGCGAGGCGCCTTCAAAACTTTCTTTCTGGCTGATGTAGTCCAGGTTCAGGCGCAGGCGCTCGCCGCGATAATCCAGGGCAATGGCGCCCACCCCCACGTCGCGATGCTGATCGTCCACGGCGGTGTCGCCCCCTTGCAGGCTGCCGTTGAAGCGCACACCAAACTGGTTTTCCTCACCGAAACGGCGGCTGATATCCAGGTGACCGCCGACTTGGGTGTCGGAGGCATAACTGCCGGTAAAGCGCGTCAGGTCCTGGTCCAGCGGGCGCTTGGGCACGATATTGATCACACCGCCCACGCCGCTGTTGGGCGAGATGCCGTACATCAGCGCCCCCGGCCCCTTGAGCACTTCGACGCGCTCGGCGTACTCGGTGAATGCGCGGTAGTTGGGGGCCACGCCATACACGCCGTCATAGGCCAACTCGCCCAGGTTGCCCTCGCCAATCGCAAAACCCCGCACGAAAAACGAGTCGACAATACCGCCAGTCTGCCCGGTAGAACGCACCGAGGGGTCGCGCTCCAGGGCATCGGCCACGGTCACCGTCTGCAGGTCGGCGAGGGTCTTGGCAGTGTAGCTGGTCACGCTGAACGGCGTGTCCATCACGTCCTTGTTGCCCAGCATGCCCAGGCGCGCGCCACGGGCCACCTGGCCGCCAGCGAGCACCTCGGGCAGGTCGGTGGGGCCCAGATAGCGGGCGTTGACGTTCGTCGCGTCAAGGGTCAGGCTCTGCGCGCTGTCGTCGGTTGACTCGGCGGTGGCGGCCCAGGCGTTGCCACTGGCAGCAGCCAGCAACAGGGCGGTACGAATAGCGAGGGTTAACCGGCTGGCAACAGGCATGACGTCAGGGCCCTTTGATCAAGTGAAGTGAGAATTACGCTTGATGCCAGTCGACGCGTGAAAAAGTATCACCCCAGCCGCGACTTTTTTTGTATAGCGAGACTGCTCCATGCCACCCACCCGCGTCCTGATTGCCCTGCTGTTCACGATCCAGCTTGTGTCCATGGGCGCCATGGAAATGAGCGGGCCGTTCTGGCCGGTGCATTTACGCCAACTGACCGACTCCGACACGCTGTTCAGCTTCGCCAGCGTCGCCGTGTACGTGGGGCCGATGCTCGGCATTCTGTTGACCAGCGCGTTCTGGGGCCGCATCGGCGATCGCTACGGCCACAAGCTGATGATGATTCGCGCACTGGCAGGCCTGACCCTGACGCAACTGGGGCTGGCCTTGTTCAGCGACCTCTGGACTATTCTGGTGCTGCGTTTTCTGCAAGGCGCCTGTGCCGGCTACATCGCCCCGGCCCAGGCGTATGGCGTGAGTATCGAGGTGCCGTCACGGCGTGCACGGCTGTTCGCACTGCTGCAGATTTCCACCAACGTCGGCTCGCTGCTCGGCGCCGTGGTCGGCGGCTTGATCCTCGACCATGCGACGTTCTTCTGGATCAACCTCAGCGCCGCGGCGCTCTGTGCGGTGTGCACGGTGATTGCAGCGCTGACCTTGCCGAACGTGCCACCGGTGAAGAAAACCACAGCCCCCTCAACGGGCGGCACCTGGCAGGCCTCGGCCCTGCTGCCGCTGTTGACGGTGATGGGCATTCTGCTGCTGGCGCGGATGCTGCCGCAGACCTCGTTCGCGCTGTATGTGAGTACGACGTTCGCCGTCAGCAATGCCCTGGTCGGCCTGTGCTACGGCTTGCTGGCCCTGGGTTTTATCCTGTCGGCCACCGCCTGGGCGCGCCACTTCGAAGGTCGCAGCCAGGCAGACAGCTTGCGCCGCCTCACCTGGGTGGTGGCCGGCTGCATCGCGCTGACCGCCCTCGCCGGCCTCACCCGCAACCCGCTGGTGTTTGTGCTCGCCTATTTTGTCTGGGGCGTATTGCTGGGCGCGACCACGCCGGTACTGATGGCGCTGGTTTCAAGGACCGCCGACAGCACGCAGCAAGGCCATGTGCTGGGGATCGCCCAGGGCACGGCGCAATTTGCCTCGATCGTGGGTATCTGCGCCGGCGGCTTGCTCAGCCAGGTCTATGGCTTGGCGTACACCTACCTGTTTGTGTGTGTGGCCTATGCCATGGCGCTGATTGCGATTCTCGCGTTGCGCAACCGACGGGTTTGCACTTAGCATTGGGAATACTTCTCAATTGCACGGTTGCGCGCCATGAGCGAAAGCCTTCCCGCCGATAACACCCCTCACCTGCGCGCAATCGAGGCGCTGTACAGCGGCCATCACGGCTGGCTGTACGCCACGCTCAAACGCAAACTCGGCAATGCCATGGATGCGGCGGACCTGGCCCAGGACACCTTCACCCGCATCCTGGCCTCGCAGGTCACGGTGATTGACCAGCCACGCGCCTACCTGAGCTGCGTGGCCAAGGGCATCCTGGTCAACTGGTACCAGCGCAAGGCCCTGGAACGTGCCTATCTGGAAGCGCTCGCCAGCGTGCCGGCCCACGAGGTGCCGTCGCCGGAAGCGCACTTTCTGGTGCTGGAGACCCTGCACGAAATCGACGCAATGCTTGACGCGCTGCCGCCGCTGGTCAAGCGTGCGTTCCTGCTGTCGCAGCTCAACGGCCTCAAATACCAGGACATCGCCGAGCAATTGGGCGTGTCGCTGATTACCGTCAAGCGCTACATGAAACAGGCACTCGTCCAGTGCCTGATGCGGGTGGAATAAGTGCTCAGCCTGGGCAAGGAACCGCCGCTGCCCACCGACGCCCTTGAAGAGGCCGCCGAATGGCTGATGCGCCTGAGCGAGAACGAATTGAGCGCCAGCGAACGCGCCGAGTGGGAGCGCTGGAAGGTCAGCAGCCCTGAGCGTGGCCGGGCTTGGGCGCGCGCGCAATTGCTGCAAAGCAAGCTCGGTGGCCTGCCGCCGTCCCTGGCGATGTCGGCGCTGGACCGCCCGAGCAACCCCCAACGCCGCGAAGCCCTGGGCAAACTGGCCTTGTTGCTGGCGGTAATGCCGGTGGGCTGGGGCAGCTGGAAGCTGGCGCAGTCCCAGCAATGGAGCGCCGACTACCGCACCCGCATCGGCGAACGTCGCGAACTGACCCTGGCCGACGGCTCGCGCCTGACCCTCAACACCGAGACCGCCATCGACGTGCGGTTCGACACCCAGCAACGCCTGGTGAGCCTGCGCGAAGGTGAAATACTGGTGCAGACCGCACAGGATGCATCCCGCCCGTTCCTGGTCAGCACCCGCCAGGGCCATATGCACGCCCTGGGCACGCGTTTTACCGTACGCGAACTGGGCGCACGCACGCATCTGGCGGTGCTTGAGGGCGCGGTCAAAGTGAAGCTGGCCGACAATAGCCAGAGCGCGCCACTGATCGTCAGCGCCGGGCAACGCACGGATTTTTCCGCGCAACAGTTCGGCGCGCTCACCCCCGCCGACCGCAATATCAGCGCCTGGACCCAAGGCATGCTGATGGCCGACAACATGCGCCTGGCAGACTTTGTCGCGGAACTGACCCGCTATCGGCGTGGCTTCGTGCGCTACGACCCGGCCATTGCAAACCTACGTATTTCCGGGGCCTTCCCCATCGCCGATACCCAGCGCACCTTGAACATGCTGGTGCAGACCTACCCGGTGCGCGCCAGCGGCCATTTGAACGGTTATTGGGTCAGCCTGTCGCCGGCTTGAGGCGGCGCCAAAATAAAACGCGCCGCGGGTGATACTTTTTTCGCGCTCGGCTGGCAAACACTCATACCCCTTTTCCCTTTCGTCCATAGGGCTGCCCTCCATGCTTGTGATTCGCAGCGCGCTGCTCAGCCTGGCCCTGGCCGGTGCCGCCCTGGCGGACGTGCCGGCGCAATGGGACAGCGTGACGGTGCGCACCTACCACATCGACCCCGGCCCGCTCGGCGCCACGTTGTCGAGCTTTGCCGTGGACGCCGGTATTGCCCTGTCATTTCTCCCGGCACTCACCGAGGGCCTGACCAGCCCAGGCTTATCCGGCCGTTACTCGCCCCAGGAAGCGGTCACGCGGCTGTTGGCCGGCAGTGGCCTGGACATGGTGCAGCGCAGCGACGGCAGCTACACCCTGGTGCCGGGTCAAGTCACGCTTTCGGACATCACCGTCAGCGCCCCCGAGCCACGCGCCAGCGACCTGCCGCCGCTGTATGCCGGCGGCCAGGCAGCCACCGGCGCGCGCCTGGGCATGCTGGGCAATACCGACGTGATAGATGCGCCGTTCAGTGTCAGCGCCTACACCGCCGCGCTGATCCAGGACCAGCAGGCAACCACGGTCGGCAATGTGCTGGAGCGTGATTCCTCGGTGCGCTCCACCGGGCAGACGGGCGGGATTGTCGACTCGTTCTTCATCCGCGGTTTCCCGGTGGGTGAAGGCAACCTGGGAGAACTGGCGTTCGACGGCGTGTACGGCGTGGCCTCCAACTACCGGGTGTTTACCGACTACGCCGAGCGCATCGAAGTGGTCAAAGGCCCCGGTGCGCTGCTGTACGGCATGTCACCCAACAGCGCGGTAGGCGGCGTGATCAACGTGGTGCCCAAGCGCTCCCTGGATGAAGACCTGACCCGCTACACCGCCAGCTACACCCAGGACGCGCAGGTCGGCAGCCACCTCGATATCAGCCGGCGCTTTGGCGACGAGCGCCACTTCGGCGTACGCCTCAACGGTAGCCTGCAGAACGGTGACACGGTGATCGACCAGCAGTCGCGCGATATAGGCATTGGCGCGCTGTCCCTGGACTACCAGGGCGAACGCCTGCGCACCAGCCTTGATCTGATTTCCCAGCAGGAGAAACTCGACGCCGCCTCGCGCCCCTTCCTGATTGCTGCCGGCGTCGACGTCCCCTCCGCCGCCAACGGCCGCACCAACGTCAGCCAGGACTGGGGCTGGTCGCGCACGCGAGATAAATCCGCGCTGCTGAGCGGCGAATACGACCTCACCGACGCGCTCACACTGTTTGCCCATGCCGGTGGCGGCAAATCGGCAGTAGCGCGGATGTCCGACCAGACGCCGACCCTCATCAACGCTGCCGGCGACACGTCTTCGATCCCCGGTTATTACCGTTTCGATGTGCAGCGCTACACGGTCGACGCCGGTGCGCGGCTGCGCTTCGAAACCGGGCCGATCAGCCACAGCGCCACCGTGCAGGCCAGCCGTTATCGCGACGAGCTGTCGCGGGGGATTATTTCCGGGGCCCCGGTGCTGTCCAATCTCTACCACCCGGTGGACCGGCCCAAGCCTGCGATCGCCAAGCCCGCCACGCCGAAAGTATCAGCCAGCGAACTGTCCGGCGTAGCCATCGCCGATACGTTGTCGGTGCTCGACCAACGCGTGCAAGTCACCGTCGGCCTGCGCCAGCAGCGTATCCAGTCCAGCAACTACAACAGCGCCGGCGGGGCCACCAGCACCTACGACGACAGCAAGGTCACGCCACTGTTCGGCGCAGTGCTCAAGCCCTGGGAGCATGTGGCGTTCTACTACAACTACCTTGAAGGGTTGAGCAAGGGTGACGTGGCGCCTTCCAACGCCGCCAACGCCGGCGAGGTGTTTGCGCCTTACGTGTCCAAGCAGCATGAGGTCGGGGTCAAGGTCGACTACGGCACCTTCATGTCGACCCTGGCGCTGTTCCAGATCCACAAGCCCAGCGGCGAGTTGGCCGCCGGGCGCTTCTCGGTACAGGGCGAACAGCGCAACCGCGGCCTGGAGCTCAATGTGTTGGGCGAAGTCGCCCACGGCACGCGCCTGCTCGGTGGCGTGACCCTGCTGGATGCCCAACTGACCAAAACCGCGATTGCCGCCAACACCGGCAACACACCGGTGGGCGTGCCCGACGTGCAAGCCAACCTGTGGGCCGAATGGGACACCTCATGGGTCGAGGGCCTGACGCTCACCACAGGCGCCATCTACACCGGCAGCCAGTACGTCAACCAGGCCAACACCCAACAGCTCGATGCGTGGACCCGCTTCGACATCGGCGCACGCTACAGCACGCGTATCGCCGAGCACCCGACCACCCTGCGCGCCACGGTGCAGAACCTGTTCGACCGCGAGTATTGGTCAGGCGTCGCCTCCTACGGTGCGTTTTCCCAAGGCTCGCCGCGCACCCTCCTCCTCTCGGCCACGGTCGATTTCTGACACCTGCAAGGGCTTGATTCATGATCTGCATTGTTCGACGTTGCCGCCTTCTAGCGGCGCTGCTGTTCACCGGGTTGTTGGGGGCTAGCCTGCCGAGCATGGCGGCGCTGACCACCGTCACCGATCTGCTTGGGCGCCAGGTCAAGGTCAAGCTGCCGGTGCAGCGGGTGATTCTTGGCGAGGGCCGCCAGCTGTACCTGGTGGCGGCGCTGGACACGCAAAACCCGATTGAACGGATCGTTGGCTGGCGCAAGGACCTGATCCAGTCCGACCCGGACACCTACAACGCCTACCTGCGCGCGTTTCCCGCCATCGCCAAGATCCCCACCTTCGGCGGCTTTGAAGACGGCACCTTTGATATCGAGCAGGCCATCTCCCAACGCCCTGACGTAATCATCCTCAATATCGAGGCGCAGCATGCCACCGAGGATGCGCGCTATATCGAGAAGCTCGATGCCTTGGGCATCCCGGTGGTGTACGTGGATTTTCGCAACCAACCGATGACCAACACCGAGCCGACCATGCGCCTGTTCGGCCAGTTGTTCGGCAAAGAGCAACGGGCCGAGGATTTCATTGCGTTTCACAACCAGCAGATCCGCCGCGTGACCGACGTGATTGCGGCGCAGCAACCGGCGCGCCCGTCAGTGTTTATCGAGCGTATCGGTGGCTACACCGACGACTGCTGCCTGAGTTTTGGCAATGAAAACTTCGGCCTGTTCGTGCAGATGGCCGGCGGCGACAACATCGCCAAAGGCATTATTCCCACCACCTTTGGCCAGTTGAATCCCGAACAGGTGATCGTGGCCAACCCCGACCAGGTCGTTGTCACCAGCGCCAATTGGGAGGCGTTTGCCCCCGGCGGGCATTGGGTTGGCGTGGGGCCGGGCGCCGACATGGCCCAGGCCCGAGCCAAGCTGGCGTGGTACACCCAGCGCCCCGCCTATGCCGGTATCAAGGCCCAGGGCCCGCAAGCCTTCCACGCCATCTGGCATCAGTTCTACAACAGCCCGTATCAGTTCGTGGCGATCCAGCAACTGGCCAAGTGGTTTCATCCCGACCTGTTTGCCGACCTGGACCCGGACGCTGCGTTTCGAGAACTGCACGAACGCTTCCTGCCCGTCCCTTATGAGTCGGGTTACTTCGTGAGCCTCAAGCCATGAGCGCCCCGACCTACCGCAACCTGGTGATACGCAAACGCCTGATCCTCCTTGCCCTGGCATTGCTGTTGTTGTGCAGCGTGCTGCTCGACCTGGCCCTGGGCCCGGCCTGCTACAGCCTCAGCGAAGTGCTCGGCGCCCTGTTCTCGCCCGACAGTGCCGCGCCGCAAGTGCGCGTGGTGATGTGGGACATCCGCCTGCCCGTCGCCCTGATGGCGGTCGCCGTTGGCGCGGCGTTGTCCCTGGCCGGGGCGCAGATGCAGACCATCCTCAACAACCCGCTGGCCAGCCCCTTTACCCTGGGCATTTCTGCCGCCGCCAGTTTCGGTGCGGCCATGGGCCTAGCGTTTGGGGTGGCGTTGTTTCCGCTGGCGGCGCAGTACATGGTGCCGGTCAACGCGTTCATCATGGCGATGCTCTCGGCGCTGCTGATCCACTTCCTGAGCCTGCGCCGTGGGGTGACGGCCGAAACCATTGTGCTGCTGGGCATTGCCCTGGTCTTTACCTTCAACGCGCTGCTGGCCCTGGTACAGTTTTTCGCCACCGAACAAGCCGTGGCAGCCGTGGTGTTCTGGACCATGGGCAGCCTGACCAAAGCCACCTGGCCCAAGCTGGGGGTGATCTGCCTGATCATCCTGGTCACCCTGCCGATTTTCGCCAAGCGCGCCTGGGCCCTCACCGCACTGCGCATGGGTGACGACAAGGCCGCCAGCTTCGGCATCAACGTGCGCAGCCTGCGCTTTCAAACGTTGATCATGGTAAGCCTGCTCGCCTCGTTCCCGGTCGCCTTTGTCGGCACCATCGGCTTTATCGGCCTGGTGGGCCCGCACATCGCACGCATGTTGATTGGCGAGGACCAGCGCTTCTTCCTGCCCGCCTCGCTGCTCACCGGCGCGTTGATTCTGTCAGCCAGCTCGGTGGTCAGCAAAACCCTGATTCCGGGGGCGATTTTCCCAATAGGCGTGGTTACGTCACTGATCGGCGTGCCGTTCTTTATATCCCTGATCCTGGGCGGCAAGAAAAACTCATGGTAAGTCTCCAGTTGAAAGACCTCGGCGCCCGCTACGGCCAGCGCACCATCATCCGCGACGTGAACACCGCAGCCTTTGTCGGCGGCCAGGTGGTGGCGGTGGTCGGGCCCAACGCTGCCGGTAAATCCACCCTGTTCAAGCGCATGGCCGGGCTGATCGACGGGCCAGGCGAGGTGCTGCTGCAGGGCTCGCAAAAAGGTGCACAAGCCATCAGCTACATGCCCCAAGGACTGAACGCCAGCGCCCGGTTGACGGTGTACGAATCGGTACTGCTGGCGCGTAAACAACTGACGCCGGGGTGGGTGGTACAAGACGACGAGTTGAACTTGGTCGACGAAATGCTCAGCGCCCTGGGCATCACCGGCCTGGCCTTTCGCAACCTCGGTGAACTCAGCGGCGGCCAACAACAGCTGGTGTCCATCGCCCAGACGCTGGTGCGCGAACCCGACGTACTGCTGATGGACGAACCCACCAGCGCCCTCGATATGCATCGCCAGGTACAAGTACTGGATTTCATGCGCACCCTGGCGCGCAAACGCGAGGTGATTGTGTTTATCGCATTGCATGACCTGAACCAGGCACTGCGCTTTGCCGACCAGGTGCTGGTCATCGCCGACGGCACAGCCCAGGGCTGCGGGCCGAGCCAGGCGGTGATCAACGAAGCGATGCTGCGCGAGGTTTACCAGGTGCAGGCACGCATCGAGCGCTGCAGCCGGGGGCAGCCGCATATTTTGATTGATGGGGTTGTGTGAAGACCATGCGAAAGCATGGGTATCCACGATACGAAGCGAGCCGCTCTTGCTCTTGCTCTTGATCTGCTTTTGATCTCAGGCGCCCCGTTAAACCACGCTGGCCGA
>NZ_JASBQZ010000065.1:0-18733 GCF_029960685.1 Pseudomonas sp. AL10 | reverse complement strand
GCACCTGAACTTCGGTATCGACGTGATCAACCAGATCAAAATCGAAAACCCGCACCTGTGGGACGCCGAGATGAAGGAAGAAGCGACCCAGATGATCCTGCAGGGTACGCAGCTGGAGATCGAATATGCGCGCGACACCATGCCTCGTGGGGTGTTGGGTATGAATGCGGCGATGATGGAAGATTATTTGAAATTCATCGCTAACCGTCGTTTGACGCAGATTGGATTGAAGGAAGAGTATCCAGGGACGACTAACCCGTTCCCTTGGATGAGCGAGATCATGGACTTGAAGAAAGAGAAAAACTTCTTCGAAACCCGTGTGATCGAGTACCAGACCGGCGGCGCGCTGAGCTGGGATTGATCCGGACTAAGCACTAAAGGAAGCCCTGGCATGTTCAGGGCTTTTTTTCGTCGGTAAAAAAGGAATTTGCCATTTCTTGAAGTACATCACCTCAAGCACCTGGCCCGGAAGGGTTCGGATCGCCCCCCCAATGCTGTAGCCTTGTGCCCCAATTGCCATCAGCGTTGTCACAGGTCAAGTGCTCGGGAAGCTCTTACCGAAGCGCTTTACGCCAAGATCGGAAGATTGGCACGGGAGCAGACTCCTGCTGTCACAGCTGATGCCCGCTTAAAAACTATTAGATAGGACCGAGGCCAACCCGTGAACCCAGACATGCTCGAAGCCGGCCCCGCAGACGCCAAAGTACTTTCCGTCTTTGACTTCGACGGCACCCTCACCCACCACGATAGTTTCGTGCCCTTCCTCAAGTTTGCCTTCGGCACCGGTGAGTTTTATGGCCGGATGGTCAAGCTGGCGGTGCCGGGGCTGCGGTTTTTGGTGCGGCAGATCAGCCGGGATGAGTTGAAGGCGCAGTTGATTCGCACCTTTATGACCGGGGTGAAGAAGACTTGGGTTGAGCAGCAAGCGCAGGCATATTGTCAGGCGCGCTGGAGCAAGCTGATGCGCCCGAGCGGGTTGCAGTCGGTGGCGGATGAGGTGAAGTCCGGGGCGGTGGTGACGCTGTGTTCAGCGTCGCCGGCGTTGGTGTTGCAGCCGTTTGCCGATCGGCTTGGCATTCGTTTGATCGGCACTGAGCTTGAGGTGGTGGATGGGGTGCTGACCGGCAAGCTCACCGGGAATAATTGCCGTTGTGAGAACAAGGTGCTGCGGCTTGAGGCGGTGTATGGGGATTTGGGCGAGTATCGACTACGGGCCTGGGGCGATACGCGTGGGGATCGGGAGTTGTTGGCGGCGGCGCAGGATGCGCATTTTCGGCACTTTCATGCGAAGAAAAAAAAGCGGGCTCGGTTGCAGCGGTGATGCGGGTGGGGGGGTTGGCGGGGAGACCCAGGCGATCCCATCGCAGCCTCGCTGGGGCTCGACAGCTCCCACATTTGAGCTTTGTTGAGGCTTAGGCCGGCGTCTTCAGGTCTACACCCAAGGCTGTGGCGAAGGCTTTTACCATCGGGCTTCTCGGCGCGTTGTAGCGCAGGATCAGGTTGAACGCGGTGCTCAGGTGCACTTGCTCTGGGCACAGTGCGCGCAGGCGTCCTTCCCTTACCAGTGGCGTGACGTAGTGTTCTGGCAGAAAGCCCAGGAAGCGCCCGGTGAGGATCAGGATGGCGACGGCTTCCACTTGTGAGGCCGACGCGGACTGACTGTCGTGGTTGACGAAGTTGGCCTTGTCGCGATGGATCGCATACCGATGGTTCACCACTTCGTATTGGCGAAGGGCATCGGGGGTGATGTCGCTGGCGGTGAACAGTGGATGCCCTACGGCGCAGTAGGCGTGGGCCTTTTCTTCGTAGAGCGGGAAGTAGTCGAACTCTTCACGGCGTTGGTACACCGGGACGATGCCGGCGACTAGGCGCCCTTCCACGACGCCGCGTTCAACTTCGTCCAATTGCGAGGCATGTAGGCGCAATCTTATTTTTGGCGATTGGCGATGTAAGTTGCCCAGGGCGGTAATCAGCGGCGAGTTAATGTCGGAGACGGTGTTATCGATAACGCCCACACTCAGGTCGCCGATGAGTTCATTCTGTGCCGAACTAAGCTTGTCGCGAAAACTGTCCACCGAGGTAAATAACTCGATGGACGCTTGATACACCAACTTGCCTTCTTCGGTCAGCCCGAACCCTTCGCGGCCCCGTGTACACAGGCGCATGCCGATGCGAATCTCGAGGTCGGAGATCTGTTTGCTGATGGCCGCCAGGCCCACGTTCAGCTCATTTTGCGCAGCACTGAAGCCACCGGCTTCGACCACGGCCATAAATACCCGCAGCAATTTGAAGTCCAACCCGCTCAATTGCAGCGGTGCTCGGGTGCCGGGTTTTGGCGGTAGGTTTCCAGAAGTGGAAAGTGGGGTTTCCATAATGCGCGTTGACCTCGAGTGCCATATTCAACAGGCTTGAACCCAATCCTTGAACATAGCCAGGCGGCGATAATGAACATAAACATCCGCCCTTGGCAACCTTGAATACGGCGCGTCAGATGCCGGTTCTACACCGATAAATTTCTGTTGAAACTGCCTCCGACTCTTCTAAAAACAAGCGTGAGGAATACCCATGTCCCAGCCCACCGACCGCCTTTGGGGCGCTCGTTTCAAGACCGGTCCGTCTGCGGCGTTGGCCGCGTTGTCGCGTTGCCCTGAGCGTTATTTTCGCCTGACGCCCTACGACCTGGCCGGCTCCCGTGCCCATGCCCGTGAGTTGCAGCGCGCCGGTTTGCTGGATGAGTCAGAAACCCTGCGCACCCTCGAAGCCCTGGACCGTATCGGTCAGGATTTCGCCGCCGGCCGCCTGCATCCCTCCCTGGATGACGAGGACGTGCACACCTTTATCGAACGCGTATTGACCGAGCGCCTGGGCGCCCTTGGCGGCAAGTTGCGCGCCGGGCGCTCGCGCAATGACCAGACGGCCAACGATCTGCGCCTGTTCCTGCGTGACCATGCGCGCACCATCGCCACCGAGGTGTTGGGCTTGCAGCAGGCGTTGGTTGAACAGGCCGAGCAACATGTGCAGAGCATCTGCCCAGGCTTTACCCATTTGCAGCAGGCGCAACCCATTGTGTTCGCCCATCACTTGCTGGCTCACGCGCAGTCGATGCTGCGCGATGTGCAGCGCCTGGTGGATTGGGATGCGCGTACGGCGCTGTCGCCATTGGGCGCGGCAGCGATGGCAGGTTCGGCGATAGCACGTCAGCCGCAGCACTCGGCTAAGGAAATGGGCTACACCGGGCCGTGTGAAAACTCCATCGACGCTGTCGCCAGCCGTGACCATGTGGCGGAGTTCCTGTTTGTAGCGGGCATGCTCGGGGTGAATATTTCGCGGCTGTCGGAGGAGTTTTGCCTGTGGTCGTCCCGCCAGTTTCGCTGGGTGGTGTTGGACGATGCCTACGCCACCGGCAGTTCGATCATGCCGCAGAAAAAGAATCCGGACATTGCCGAACTGGCGCGGGGCAAGGCCGGGCGTTTGATCGGCAACCTGACCGGGTTGATGTCGACGCTCAAGTCGTTGCCGCTGTCGTACAACCGCGATTTGAGTGAAGACAAGCACAGCGTGTTGGATAGCGTGGACACCTTGCTGCTGGTGTTGCCGGCGATGGCCGGCATGGTGGCGACCATGAAGGTGCAGGTCGACGAGCTGCGGCGTCAGGCGCCGATGGGTTTTACCTTGGCGACGGAGGTGGCGGATTGGTTGGCAACGCGTGGCGTGCCATTTAAGGAGGCCCATGAGATTACCGGCGCGTTGGTACAGGCCTGTGAGAAACATGAAATTGAGTTGTGGGAAGCCTCACCGGCGATGTTGGCGGAGGTGGATGGGCGGCTCACCCCGGACGTGCGTGATTGCCTGACCCTGGAGGCGGCGATTGCGGCGCGCAGTGGGTGGGGTGGGACTGCGCCGGAGCGGGTGAAGGAGCAGATTGGGCGGTTGAAGACTGCTTTGGCTGAACAGCAGAAGTGGGCTGAGAGTTATCAGGGGTTTCGGATTTAAGCCGGTGACGATCGTTCCCACGCTCTGCGTGGGAATGCATCCCGTGACGCTCCGCGTCGTCACGTTACGCGCCAACGGCGGGACGCGGAGCGTCCGAGGCGGCGTTCCCACGCGGAGCGTGGGAACGATCATGCATCAAGAATAATTTTGGAGTAGCAGCATGAACCAAACCCCGGCCGAGCGCTTGGAAGCCGAGCGCAAGTTGTCTGAAAACCAGTTCGATATCACGCAGTACGAGCATGTGCCGCGGCGGTATTACGGGCGGATGTTTTTTGCCACGTTGATCGTGATTGTGTTGGCTGCGCTGTTGCGCGCGTTTGCCAATGGCCAGATCGAATGGTCCTACATTGGCCAGTTCCTCACGTCGCAAGCCATCCTCTGGGGCCTGGTGAACACCATCGTCATGTCGATCCTGGCGATGGCGCTGGGCGTGGTGATCGGAGTGATCACCGCGATCATGCGCATGTCGGCCAACCCGATCCTGCGTTACGTGGCCATCACCTACACCTGGTTGTTTCGCGGTACACCGCTGATTTTGCAACTGCTGCTGTGGTTCAATCTGGCGTTGATCTTCCCGGTGATCGCGATTCCGGGCCTGTTCAGCATCGACACCGTCGACCTGATGACGCCCTTTGTGGCCGCCTTGCTCGGCTTGAGCATCAACCAGGGCGCCTATACCGCTGAGGTGGTGCGCGCCGGCTTGCTGTCGGTGGACACCGGTCAATATGAGGCGGCCAAGTCCATCGGCATGCCGAGCCTGCAAGCGCTGCGTAGGATCATTCTGCCGCAGGCCATGCGCGTGATCATCCCGCCCGTGGGCAACGAGTTCATCAGCATGGTGAAAATGACCAGCCTGGCCAGTGTGATCCAGTACTCCGAGCTGCTGCACAACGCGCAAAACATCTACTACGCCAACGCCCGGGTGATGGAGCTGCTGATTGTGGCGGGCATCTGGTACCTGGCGGTGGTGACTGTTCTTTCATTTGGTCAAAGCCGCCTCGAGCGTCGTTTTGCCCGCGGCGCCGGCAAGCGTTCGTAAGCCTGGGTTGAGGAGATTTGCCCCATGAGAAGCATCGTCAAGGCCGTCAACCTGAACAAGTATTACGACCAGTATCACGCCCTGCGTGACATCAATATCGAGGTCGAGCAAGGCGAGGTGATGTGCATCATTGGCCCGTCCGGCTCGGGTAAAAGTACGTTGCTGCGTTGCGTCAACCAGCTGGAAAAAATCGACAAGGGCGGCCTGTGGGTCGATGGCGAATTGGTCGGTTATCGGGTGGTCGGCAACAAGCTGCACGAGATGAACGAAGCGCAGATCGCCCGCCAGCGCCTGGCCACCGGCATGGTGTTCCAGCGATTCAATTTGTTCCCGCACATGACCGTGTTGCAAAACATCATCGAAGGCCCGTGCCAAGTGCTCAAGCGCTCGCCCAAGGAAGCCATCGAAGATGCATTGGAACTGCTGGCCCGCGTTGGCCTGGCAGACAAGCGCAATGCCTACCCAGTGGAATTGTCCGGTGGCCAGCAACAGCGCGTGGCAATCGCCCGTGCCTTGGCCATGCGCCCCAAGTTGATGCTGTTTGACGAACCCACGTCAGCCCTCGACCCGGAGCTGGTAGGCGAAGTGCTGTCGGTGATGCGCGATTTGGCCACCACCGGCATGACCATGATCGTGGTCACCCATGAGTTGGGCTTCGCTCGCGAAGTGTCCAACCGCATGGTGTTTATGGACGCCGGCCAGATTGTGGAAGCCGGCAGCCCGGAAGACATTCTAATAAGCCCACAAAATCCACGTACCCAAAGCTTTATTTCTGCCGTTCGCACTTAACTAAAAAACTAACGAGAACGCCCCCATGAAAAAGATGTTTATCCCTTCCTTGCTTGCCGGCCTGATGGCCTCCTCGTGTGTATTGGCGGCCTTGCCGCAAGCCATCAAGGACAAGGGTGAGATCAGCGCGGCCATCGTGCCGAACTACCCGCCGATGGACTTCAAGGACCCGGCCACCAACAAGCTCACTGGTTTTGACTTCGACCTGGGCAACGCCCTGGCCGAGCGCCTGGGCGTGAAGATCAAATGGCAGGAAACCGGCTTCGAACAAATGCTCAGCGGCCTGACCACCAAGCGCGTCGATATCGTGCTGTCGGGCATGAGCGACACCGCCGAGCGCCAGAAGGCCGTGACCTTCGTCGACTACTTCACCAGCGGCCCACAGTTGTACACCCTGGCCAAGCGCGAAGAGATCAAGGAATTGACCGACTTGTGCGGTAAAAAAGTCGGCACCAGCCGCCGCACCACCTGGCCGTCGGAAATTACCGCCTGGAGCAAGGCAAACTGCGAAGCGGCCGGTAAGCCGGCAATCGTGGTGATCGGGACCGAAGGTTCGGCGGATGCCCGGGCGCAGTTGCAGCAGAACCGCCTGGATGCGGCGATGCAGGGCAGCGAGACGATTCCTTATTTGATGGCGCTGGACAAGGGCAAGTACAAGCCGGTGGGGCTGGCGATTTCCAAGCAGTTCACCGGGCTTGGGATTGAGAAGAGCAATACCGAGTTGGTCACGGCGATCAGTGAAGCGTTGCAGGGCATGATTGATGACGGGACCTACGGCAAGATCCTGAAGAAGTGGGATCTGGAGCAAGGTGCGGTCGAGAAGATCAGCATAAACGCAGGCCAGTAAACACCGCAAAACCTGTGGGAGCTGGCTTGCCTGCGATAGCGGTAGATCAGCCAATGACGATGCAAACTGGCCTACCGCTATCGCAGGCAAGCCAGCTCCCACACTGGTTCGGTGTTCACATTTAAGTTGTGTTGTCGTGAAAATATAACAAGGACGCTCGCCCCCACCGTGGCCACCTACTCCCTGGTAATCCGTCGCCTGATGATCTGCTCGGTGACCATCGTGGTCAGCCGCGCCATGACCAGCCCGTTGCTGGCCCTGTGGCTGAGCACACGCCTGGGCCTCAACCAGCAGGACATCGGCCTGCTGATGGGGATCGCGGTGTTCATCGCCACGCTCCTGGGGTTGTACGGCGGCTACATCATCGACCGCCTGGAAAAGCGCAAGCTGCTGATCCTGGCCATGCTTTCAAGCTCCATCGGTTTTTTATTGCTGACCTTTGCCAGCAACCTCTACCTCACCACCTTGACCCTGGTCATCACTGAAGCCGCGTCGGCGTTGTTCCTGATCGGCTCCAAGGCGATCATCAGCGAGAACCTACCGGTGGGCGAGCGCGCCAAGGTGTTTTCCCTGCGCTATACCCTGACCAATGTGGGCTATGCGACCGGCCCGATGTTGGGCGTATTGATTGCTGGCCAACTGCCGTGGGCGCCGTTCCTGATTGCCAGTGCCATTGCCTTTGGCAGCCTGTTCCTGATGATCGGTATTGCGCCGACTCAACGGGACGACCGTCATAAACCCCAGAGTTTTCTCAGCACCCTGCGCACCTTGCGCAACGACCGCACGTTGATCCTGTTCACCAGCGGCAGCCTGTTGAGCACCATAGTCCATGGGCGCTACACCCTGTATCTGTCGCAGTTTTTGCTAGTGGCCTACACACCCGACCAGGCACTGAAAATTCTGTCGGCGGTGCTGGCCTGTAACGCGATCACCGTGATTTTGATGCAGTACCAAATCGGTCGATTCCTCAAGCGCGAGCAACTGCGCCATTGGATCGTGCTGGGCACCTTATTGTTTATTGCCGGGTTGGTCGGCTTCAGCCAGGCGAACAGTCTGCTGAGCTGGTGCCTGGCGATGTTCGTGTTCACCTTGGGCGAGATGATCATTTACCCCTCGGAATTTCTGTTTATCGACACCATTGCGCCGGATGCACTACGGGGCAGTTACTACGGTGCCCAGAACCTGGCCGCGTTTGGCGGAGCCATGAGTCCGGTGATTTGTGGCTACCTGCTGATCAACGCGGCACCCACCAGCATGTTCTTTGCCCTGGCCGCACTTACTGCCATAGGCGGCACGCTGTGTTTCTTGAGCGGGCGACGCGTGGCAGGTTCTTGCTGATATTTATGCAAGATCCGGCTATTAATAGCCAAACCTCTGACGGACCCGAGCCCCATGAAATTCGATACGGCCTACAGCGTGAGTCTCGACGACAAAGTGTCGATCTACGACGTGCGAGACCTGAATTTCGACGAAAGCACCGGCTTCGATTCCGACAAGGACAGCTTCCTGTGCCCCAACGACGCCTGCCGCGCGGCCTTCGATAGCACCAATGCGTTGAGCACTTTCAACGCCAAGAACGTCAACTACCTGCGCACGCCGCACTTCAAGAACAAACCCGGCACTCGGCATATCGATGGCTGCCGCTATGCCGGCAGCCATAAATCGGCGACGGGTGAAAGTGATGACGAGCGTGAGGAAAATTTCCCATCGGAATTTGTGCTGACGCGGCGACTGTATGAGCCTAAAACGCCGGTAGTCGGCAACGATGCAAGCGCCCTGCAGGAACCGACGAAAGCGCCTGCAAACCGCACTACGACATCCTCTGGCAGTAATGACACAACCCCGGACAAAACCAGCGTATTCGCACACCCGGTGGAGTGCTACGTGTCCAACATCGATGACAAGGACAAGCTCAAGGCAATGCCCCTGAAGATCGGTGAGCACACGGCGACCTACTGGGCATTCTTCAAGAAGATCGAATACCTGCAAGACAACCAGGGTTTGATTTATTGGGGCAAGATCAAGGCCATCAAGGACTACACCAGCAGCTTTCGCATCGACTTCGAGAAGAAGGTGTGGCTCGACAAAAAGCCTTATTCGGTGAACGTCTACCTGAGCAAAAAGCTCATCGAAAACTACCGCAAACGCACGGCATTCCTGGAGCAGATCAAGGCGGCGGCCAGCAGTGAACGGCCGCTGTATTGCTTTTTCTATGGCGTCACACCGCAGCTTATGCAGGTGCCCAGTAAGAAAAACCCCGAGCAAACGTTCGGGGTATTCAGCGCCAGGATCGAGAACCTGGACCACCTGATTATTCGTGAGGCGCCAGGGCTGGAATCATAAGGGGCTGCAATGCCAATGGATGAGCGGTAGAAACAACTGTACAAAAAAACAGTATAGTTGCACCTCCCCTGTCGAACCTGGAGAAACCCCATGTCCTCTCTGGCAATGAGTTCTTTCGTAGAACAACAGATCGTCCTGCATCAATTCACCGCCAAACACTGCGCGCAGGCGCGCGTCATGCTGGGCTGGAGCCGCGAAGAGCTGGCTCGCCAGGCTGGCGTGGCGGTGCAAACAATTGAGCAATTGGAAGGCCACGGTGACGTGGACGATGAAACCCGTTTGATCCTGGCGTTTCGCCTGGAGGCCGAAGGGCTGGTGTTTTTCCCGGGGTTCGCACCGGGGTGGGGAATGAGTGCGCGCCGGTTTGATACCCCGGCGGCGCAACCTTCTGTGCAAGGCCTCATTTCTCAATTGATGGGTTCAACAGTGGCAACCAGCAGAGGCTGACTCAAATTCAGCCGTTGGTGGCCTCAACCGTTTTATCTGGACTGGCTGGTGTTTGCGTAGAAGGAATACCCGGGAGAAAAGCCGGTTTTTGAATGGCCTGCGAGGCTTGTTCATAACCATAGGCAACTGCCAGCAAAGTGGCTTCACTGTTGCCGCAGCCATATAAGTAAAGTGCCGTGGGCATGCCTTCCTCGTCCATGCCTGACGGAACGGATATACCTGGGTACCCGGCCGCCGCACTGTAAAAATAATTGTGGGACAGAAAGTTCGACACCATGGCGTCGAGCTTGTGCTCCTTTATGGGGTCATCAATGGTTTTCTGAAATACAGGAAGAATCGCTTCCCACAACGCTTCGCGTTTTTCCGGGGTGGTCTCCAGGTCATTGATCATTTCCAGCAGTTTCTGGTCAGGCTCACCAGATTTCTGTGTGCGTTTGATAAAAGCAACCAGCTCAGAAAGTGACTTGACCGGCAAACCTTCTCGCCCAGCCAAATAGTCTTCCAGTTGTTGCTTGACCTCCGAGAACATCGCCTCGTTATAGCCCTCATAGGCTTCGTCGGGGACACCGGCGTCCAACCGCTCCAAGGGCACCAGAATCGCCCCTTGGGCCTTCATCACTTCGAGCGCCGCCTCATAGTGCTTGCGGTCTGCAAGCTTGGCCGGGTCCTTGGCCTCCTCTGCGGACAACTCAGGCAAAGGGGTGTAGCCAATTCGCTTGCCCTTCAAGGCATCAGCGTGCAGGCCCTCGGTGTAGACGTTGGTCTCGGTCATTGCGTTAAGCGCTTCTGCCGCATCACAGATATTGCGGGTGAAGGTCCCCACCGCATCCATGCGGGTGCTGGTCATGACGCCTTCGGTGCTGACCAGGCCCGTCGTGGTTTTCAGGCCAAACACACCGTTGTAGGCTGCGGGGCTGATGATCGATCCGTTGGTTTCCAGCCCTAACGCCACCGGCACATGCCCCTGGGCCACCGCCACCGCCGAGCCTGAACTCGAGCCCGCCACCGGCCCTCCGAGTCGATGAGGGTTCAACGTCTGGCCACCTCGGGAACTCCAGCCATCGGCCGGTGATAGTGAGCGAAAGTTGGACAGCTCACTCATATTGGTTTTGCCTACAATCACCACTCCGGCTTTCAGCAAATTGTCGACGACCTTGGCGTTTTTACTGGCCGGCGCGCCCACCAAGGCCTTTGAGCCTGCGCTGGTCTGCATGCGGTCGTTGGTTTCAAAGACATCCTTCAGCGCTATCGGCACGCCATGCAAATGCCCGCGAACACGGCCATCGGCACGTTCCTGATCGCGGGCTTTCGCCTCTCGCATGGCATCCGGGTTGGTTTCCAAAAACGCATTGCCGCCCTGTAGTCCACGATCAATATTGGCAATTTGCTTGAGCGAGTCCTTCAACAGTGACTCTGAGGTGACACCACCTCCTTGGGCCATCTCCACTGACATCTGGCAGGCACTTTTGAAACCTTGCACAGGGTTTGAAAGCTCCTGAAGCAGGCCTGTCGCCCATCCACCTGCCGAAACTGGTCCGATCATGAAGTGCCCCTCTGTTTGACTGAGTGTGAGCGCTATCTGCCGATAACACCGCACCAGTCTAAGAGCCGATACCCCACTGTTATTTCAGGCGAATCTTGTCACCGCGTCCTACCCTTCCCAGCCCGGTGTAGGCATCTATACCATCTATGGCCGCAGCACGCGGTAAGCGCGCGCCAGTGCCGCCAAACGATCACCTGCCCAGCGCGCACCGTAAAACCAGACTCGGGAGCCGTCCTCCAGGGTTTCACACACAGAGGGGTATCCGCCTCTTATGGCATGATGAAAGGCGGCGTGGGGATCCTCCGACACCAGGGCATCCAGGCGAAGACCTGCCACCAGTTCATCGATTTCACGACAGGCCTGCTGACTGTCGCCACTGCGCTGCATGTCCACCGCTACCCATTGCACACCGGCGTGACGCAGGGTGTCGAAGACCCGCTGCAAAGCCGCGCTGCGCTCAACCGGCTCAACCTGATTGCCCTGCACATAGCGCTCTGCATAGCCGATCCGATAGCCCGTCAACGCCTGCGTGGCGGTGAACGTGGTGTTATTCAATACTAGCGGTACTTCGACCATCACCGGTTCAGTAGGGTCCACACCGCTGATGGCGACAAGTGATAGCGCGGGGTCACGCACTGGCCGTATATGGGGCGCCAGGGCGCTATAACCAGGGACGAGCGTGACGCCCGCAGCCTGTTCGGCGCCAAAGACAATAGAAGTGGGTGCTGCATGGGGTGGTGAAGCGGGCAAGTCGGCGGCGTTTATTGGCGCGGGCAGTGGCTGGGCTGGGGCACAAGGCAACCCCATTCTCCAAAGCTTCTTACAGTGGCTGTCCATCGAAACGTCCTCCCGGAGATAAAATTCCCGCGGGATCATCGCACTCTCATTTGGCGTTTGTCGCAGAGCTGAAATCCGCTGAAAAACTCTTTTCCAAGCGGGTTTTCGGCTCAGCCTGCTGCGTGTTCGTTGACCGATTGAGGTTCCACTTCCAGCCACCAGGCATGCCCACGCTCAGGCTGGTTCAAGCGAAAAGCCTGGCCCATCGCCGGAGTGGTGATCGAAACATTGCGCTCCCAGGCCAGGGCCATGATGCGGTCGAAGGGCTCATGCCAGGCGTGGAAGGCCAGGTCGAAAGTGCCATTGTGAATCGGCAGCAGCCACCGCCCTTTAAGGTCGATATGCGCCTGCAGTGTTTGCTCCGGCTGCATGTGCACATGAGGCCACTCGACATTGTAAGCGCCGGTTTCCATCAGGGTCAGGTCAAAAGGCCCGTACTGTTCGCCGATGCGTTTGAAACCGTCGAAATAGCCGGTGTCGCCGCTGAAGAAGATACGTCGCGTGTCGTCGATCATCACCCAGGAGCACCATAGGGTCTGGTTGCCATCAAACAGGCCGCGCCCGGAAAAGTGCTGGGCCGGCGTGCAGACAAAACGAACACCATCGACCTCGGTGCCCTTCCACCACTCCAACTGGCGGACTTTGCTGGCGTCTACGCCCCATTTGACCAGCGTGTCGCCCACGCCCAGGGGCGCCAGGAAGTAGCGGGTCTTTTCGGCCAATTGGACCACCGCTTTGCGGTCGAGATGGTCGTAATGATTGTGGGAAAGGATCACCGCTTCCAGCGCTGGCAGCTCTTCAAGGCTGATCGGCGGCTGATGAAAACGCTTGGGGCCGGCCCAACGCAATGGCGAGGCGCGTTCGGCAAACACCGGGTCGGTGACCCAGAATTTACCGCGCATTTTCAGCAGCACGGTTGAATGGCCCAGGCGATACACGCTGTGATCAGGTGCGGCCAATAACTGCTCGCGAGTCAGTGGCTGTACCGGAATCTGCCCCACCGGCCGGGTGGTGCGCGGTTTGTTGAACAGCATGTTCCAGAAAATACGCAGGGTCTTGCCCAAGCCACCGTGTTGCACCGGGGCGTCGTTGCTGAAGTGCCCCAAGTCCTGCTCGGCAGGCTTGGGCGCCGAGGGCGCAGGGTCGAGACGGGTTGAAATAGTGGCCATGACGAAGTGACTCCTGCGGTCCGCTCAAGTATTACACTGCACAGTGTAGTTTCTAGATTGCAACAAAATCCGGAGCAAGTAAACTGCCCGGTGTAATTTCATTGTTGAGTCGAATGCCTTCCATGACTGCCCCCAAACGCCTCACCGAGCGTAAACGCGAAGCCATCGTGGCGGCGGCGATTGCCGAATTTCGCGAGAACGGCTTCGAGGTCACCAGCATGGACAAAATCGCCGCCACTGCGGGCGTTTCCAAGCGCACGGTGTACAACCACTTTCCTAGTAAAGAAGAACTGTTCGCCGAGATCCTCCACCAGTTGTGGGCCAGCAGCGTTGCCCAACTGGACGTGATCTACACCAGCGACCGCCCGCTGCGCGACCAACTGCGCACGTTGCTGGAAGCGAAAATGCAGATGATGTCGGACGCCAACTTCCTCGACCTGGCACGCGTGGCCATTGCTGCCACCATCCATTCGCCGGAGCGCGCGCAAGACATGGTCAACCGCCTCAGTGCGCGGGAAGAAGGCTTTACCCAATGGGTACGCGCCGCTCAGGAAGACGGCCGCCTCACCTGCACCGACCCGGCGTTCGCCGCCCATCAGATCCAAAGCCTGCTCAAGGCCTTTGCGTTCTGGCCGCAAATCACCCTCGGCCAGCCCACCCTCGACCTTGCCGCACAGGCCCACGTCATCGAATCGGCCATCGACCTGTTCCTCGCCGGTTACGAAGTCAGCACGCAGCGCCCGCCCCAGTAACCCCTGTTGCAGGCGCGACATTTAAGGTCGTTTCTGGCGCTTTTACCCGCTGTTTTGCGCAAATGGCCTGGAAGGACACTGATTATTCCCACGCGAATAATCGACAATTCACCTTTCTTATCCGACCACCGGCTCTGCCCGTTGACGCGTGCTGTTGCACCCGCAAAAAAAGTTGACCCAGGACACTATGGAAAACAGACGAGGCAAAGGGCTTTCATTTGCCAGGCGAATCTACACGCCAAGGATTATCGGCCTGGGTATCGGCAGCATCAGCGTGATCGGGGCGTTGTATCCCTTGTCGATGCCCGGTTGGGTCTGGGCGTTGCTGTTGTTCAACGGCATTGCCTGGCCGCACGTGGCGTACCTGATTTCCACCCGCTCGCCGTTTCCCTACCAGGCCGAACAACGCAACCTGCTGTATGACTCATTGCTGGGCGGATTCTGGGCCGCAGCCACTCAGTTTTCGCCACTGACAGCGGTGACCATTCTGTCGATGATGGCCATGAACAACGTCGCAGCCGGTGGCAAACGCCTGTTCCTGCGCGGGTTGCTGGCACAGGCGGCCGGTATCGCGGTGGCCTGGGGCCTGTTCGACGTCAAGTTCGACCCCAGCGTCAGCCTCACCGAGGTCTACACCTGCCTGCCGATGCTGACGCTCTACCCGATGGCCATCGGCATGGTCTGTTACCAGTTAGCGATCAAACTGTCGGAACACAAACGCGCCCTCAGCGCCCTGAGCCGCGTCGACAGCCTTACCGGCCTGCTCAACCATGGTTCGTGGAAAGACCTGCTGAACATCAAGTTTCACAAGTGCCAGCAGCAACAAGGCCAAGCGACCATTGCCTTGATCGATATCGACCACTTCAAGCACATCAATGACGTACATGGCCACACCGTCGGTGACGCGGTTCTGCTCCAGTTGAGCCAGGCGCTGCGCGAACACTTGCGCGAAGAAGACCTGGCCGGCCGCTACGGCGGCGATGAATTCAGTGTAATTCTGCCGAAAATGCCGCTGCACGCCGCTGCGCAGGTGATGGAACATCTACGCGAAACCTTCAGCGGCTATCGTCATGCGCAGATCCCGGACCTGCGCGTGAGCCTGAGCATTGGCCTGGCGGATTTCCACCCGTCGTTCAAGGACGCGGTCATGTGGCTCGATGCGGCGGATCGCGCGTTGTACACCGCCAAAAACAGCGGCCGCAACCGCGTCAAGATCAGCGAATGCACGGCCGTTCATTCAGCCTCAGTTGTCTGATGACACCTCGTCCGAATCTTGCTCCGCCCACCTGCTGCAATAGCATAATGCCGCCATTGGTCGCCTGGCCAAAATAGTCCTGCCTGATGGGCGAACTTCCAGGCCGATTGATCACTCTGAGACCGTTGTTCCACCCCCTCTGTCAGCATCAGGAAGCTGGCAATGAGCAAGTCAACCGTAAGGCCAGGGGCCCTACGGGGTCAGGCGCAAATACATGGACCCCGCATACGCTTGCATGCCCGAGCCCTCCACCATGCTATTTCACGCTCACAAGAAAACCATCAGTACCCTGCAACACAGCCTTGCCCAACAGACCAGCCTGCTGGACGCCATCGAGCGCTCCATGGCCGTGATCGAATTCGACCTGCAAGGCACCGTGCTGCGCGCCAATGACAACTTCTTCAAGACCATGGGCTACCGCGCCGAACAGATCCTGGGCCAGCCCCATCGGATGTTCTGTACCCCGGCGTTCGCCCGCAGCGCGGATTACAACCAGCTGTGGACACACCTGCGCAACGGCCAATTCCAGTCGGGCACCTTTGAACGAGTAGGCGCCAACGGTGCCTCGGTGTGGCTGGAAGCCAGCTATAACCCGGTACGGGATGAAGCGGGGAACGTGATCAAAGTGGTGAAATACGCCATGGACGTCACCCCGCGCCTGCAGGCCGAAAGTGAAGCCAACGCCAAGCTCGAAGCCATCGACCGCGCCATGGCGATGATCGAGTTCAACCTCGACGGCACCATCATCACCGCCAACAGCAATTTCCTGCAGCGCATGGGCTACAGCCTGGCGCAGATTCAGGGCAAGCATCACCGCCTGTTCTGCACACCGGAGCTGGCCAATAGTGCAGCCTACAGCGAGTTCTGGAAGCGCTTGAATCAGGGCGAGCTGTTCAATGGCCAGTTCGAGCGGGTGGATAAACACGGCCAGGTGGTGTGGCTGGAAGCCAACTACAACCCGGTGTACGACGCCAGCGGGCGCCTGTGCAAAGTGGTGAAGTTCGCCTCGGACGTCACCGCCCGCGTGCTACAGCATGCCGCTGACGCACAGAGCGCCGCCCAGGCTTATCACCTGTCGTTGAACACCCAGGAGATGGCTGAAAAAGGCGCCGAGGTGATTCAGAAAACCGCCACCGGCATGCGCGACATTGCCGTGGATATCGACGCCTCTTCGCAACTGATCGCCAAGCTGGGCGAGCGCTCGCAACAGATCACCGCCATCGTCAACACCATTCGCGGCATCGCCGACCAGACCAACCTGCTGGCCCTCAACGCCGCCATCGAGGCCGCCCGCGCCGGCGAGCAGGGCCGTGGCTTTGCCGTGGTGGCCGATGAAGTGCGGCAACTGGCGGCGCGCACCAGCGGCTCCACCGCCGAAATCTCCGGCATGATCGCCATGATCCAGGACGAAACCCGCCAAGCCATCGACAGCATGGACGCCACCCGCGACCGCGCCGCCCAGGGTGTGGAACTGGCCAACCAGGCCGGCACGGTGATCCTGCAAATTCGCGAAGGCACCGGCGAGGCGGTACAGGCGGTGAGCGCGTTTGCAAACGAGCGAGGTAATCGCTGACCCATTGGCGCTGGCTGTCTGCAGGTTAACTTCGCAGCCAGCGCACATGCCGCCCCAGCTCATCAAACAGCGTCACCACCGAGCGCAACGCCCGGCAATCAGGCCGCGTCAACAACCACAGCGCCGTATCGTGCCCTGCCAGCGCAGGGCCCAGCGGTTGCAGGCCATCGCCCATGAGAAAATCCGGCAGTGCCGCCACGCCCAATCCAGCCCTTACCAATTCGGTCACCGACTGCATGCTGTTGCACCGATAACGGGGACGCACGCCCGGCAAATGTTCACGACGCCAGATGACGGTGGGGTGATCGGGTAAAAAGTCATCTGGCGCGATCCAGGCCAGGTTGGCCCAGTCATGGCCTGGGTGCTGGCGCGCATAGTCGGCACTGGCACACACCTGATAGGTCACCGCCCCCAGGCAGCGTCCGACAAGATGCGCTGGCGGCGCCTTCGTCAGGCGCAGGGCGATATCCGCATCACGGCGGCTGAGGTTGGCGAAGTCATTGGAGGTGCTCAGTTCCAGGGTCAACGCCGGGTAGGCCGGCATGAACTGCGCGAGGGCCGGCAACAGCAAGCCTTGCAACACCGAGTCGGTGCAGGTCAGGCGCACGGTGCCGCTGATCACTTCACCGCCCTGCTCCACGCCAATACGCGCCGCCTCCAGCGCCTGCTCGGCACGCTCGGCTTGTTGTGCCAGGTTGCTCGCCAGGCCGGTGGGCAAATAACCGGCACGGCTTTTTTCAAACAGGGTCTGGCCCAGCGCCGCCTCCAGCCGCCGCACCGCACGGAACACCGTGGACACATCCACGCGCAGCAGCGCAGCCGCCCGCGCCAGGGTACCGCCGCGCACCAGGGCCAGAATCAATGACAGGTCGGCGTAGTCGATTTGATAGTGCGTGGCTGCATTGAACATATGGGCAAACGCCAATACTGATTGCGTAAACGCCAATCTATAGTGGGTATCAACCCACCACAAGCCATGGGACGTACACGATGCCAACCCCCGCGCTGCACCTTGCCCTGATCGGTGACCACAACCCCGATGTGACCGCCCACCAGGCCATTCCCGTGGCCCTGCAACAGGCCGCCGACGCTCTGGGCCTGAGCGTCCAGGTGCAATGGCTGGCAACCGACACCCTCACCTGCACTTCTGCCCTGCACGACTTTGACGGCTTCTGGTGCGTGCCCGGCAGCCCCTATCGCGATGTCGACGGCGCCCTGCGGGCGATCCGTTTTGCCCGCGAACAAGGTCGTCCTTTCCTCGGCACCTGCGGCGGTTTTCAACATGCCGTGCTGGAATATGCCCGCAACGTGCTCGGTTGGGCCGATGCCCAACATGGCGAATTAATGCCGGATGCTGAACGCGCCGTCATCACGCCGCTGGCCTGCTCTATGGTGGAAGTGAACGACACCGTGCGCCTGGCCCCGTACACGCGCATCGCCCAGGCCTACGGCAGCCTGGATATCCACGAAGGATACCGCTGCCGCTACGGCATCAACCCCACC
Organism: Pseudomonas sp. AL10; assembly: GCF_029960685.1. NCBI lineage: Bacteria > Pseudomonadati > Pseudomonadota > Gammaproteobacteria > Pseudomonadales > Pseudomonadaceae > Pseudomonas > Pseudomonas sp. AL10. Next base: position 643 of record NZ_JASBQZ010000065.1, on the reverse strand, counting down.
TACGCCGACGCCCTGCTGCAAGCCAATCTGATTCCCACCGGCCACGATTCGGCGGGCGACCTGCGCGCGGTGGAACTGCTCGACCACCCGTTCTTCGTCGCCACCCTGTTCCAGCCCGAACGCGCCGCGCTCAAAGGCATCACGCCGCCGCTGGCGATTGCGCTGCTCAAGGCCTGCCAGGAGGTATCGGTATGATCGCCAAGACACCCGCCCCACCGTATTACGCGGTGATTTTCAGCTCGCTGCGCACCGACGCCGACCTGGGTTATGGCGAGGCCGCCACACGCATGCTGGAACTGGCCAGGCAACAACCGGGATTTCTAGGGGTGGAATCGGCGCGGGAAGATGGGCTGGGGATCACTGTGTCCTACTGGACCAGCGAGGCGGCGATCCTGGCCTGGAAACAGCAGGCCGAGCATCGGCAGGTGCGCGAGCAAGGGCGGGCCACTTGGTATGCGGCGTTTCACACGCGGGTGTGCAAGGTAGAGCGGGCCTACACCTTCCCCACTTGAAATATTGCCCCTTGTAGGAGCTGGCTTGCCTGCGATGGCCATAGGTATCTACACAACTTTGTGGGCTGTAGCAGCAGACGGTAACCACGATGCGAAGCGAGCCGCTCTTGATCTTGATCTGCTTGTGATCT
>NZ_JASBQZ010000064.1:0-20009 GCF_029960685.1 Pseudomonas sp. AL10 | reverse complement strand
CATCGTGGTTACCGTCTGCTGTTACAACCCACAAAGTTGTGTAGATACCTATGGCTATCGCAGGCAAGCCAGCTCCCACAGGGATCGCGTTTTGCCTCAGCAGCGTGGTGTGTGCTGGTCCATGGCCTTGCCCACCAGCAATACGCTCAGTTCGCTCAATTGATGAATGGCCAGGGCTATATCGCGATGTTTGCCGGTGAGGTCATCGGACAGGTCGAGCAGGAGGGTACTGACGGAGCAGACGGTTTCGTAGCTGTTGGCCAGTAGGGTTTCGGTGGAGATATCGGGGATGAGGGTGAAGAGGGTGGTTGGCGGCGTATCGATTTGTTTGATCATTAGAGCATCCTGGAATGGGCTGCCGCCGTATCGCTACTAAACGAGGGTGGCAACTGTACGCAGGTTAGTAGACCGGTGGACACTCAAAGCCGGCGCACCCGAAAGTGCCCTACGCACAGCCGCCATTAACGCGGGCAGACTTATGCACTTAGAGTGACCGAACTCGGGCTACTAAACCCGATCACCGAGAAATTCAGCGACCGTCAAACCTTAGAGACCGCCACCGAGGCGCACAAGCCGGCGGATTCTGACGTAAGCGTAGGCAGCGGAGCAAGGCGCTTACTGCAATGTCAGGCACTTCCTACAGGCGTCCCACAGCGCTCTGACTGCTCTTACACGATTACGTAGGAAATCTGAGTTTCAGGTGGTTCAGTTAAAAATTTATTGATTGACCCACCGCCTTCGCGAGCAAGCCCGCTCCCACAGGGGATCTGTGCCAGGCGCTGATTCTGTGGGCATCACATTGATTGTGTTCGGCTCGACGCTCAGGTGCTCTCGCGCACCTGCAACTCAAACCCCATATCCACCACCGGCTTGGCCACCTTGTTGCCCGCCATGATCGTCAGCAGATGCTCCGCCGCTCGGCGCCCGATGGCTTCCCGTGGCGTGCTGATGCTGCTCAGGCGCGGCACCATGAAGGACGAGGCGGGCAGGTCGTTGAAACCCAGCACGGCTACACGTTCCGGCACCTTGATGCCGTGGCGCAGGGCTTCGAGCAGGGCGCCCTGGGCCAGGTCGTCGTTGCCGAAAAAGATCGCGTCCACCTCCGGGTGGGCGGCCAGCAGTTGCAAAAACAGTTCGCCACCCAGGCCCACGGAGGACGGGCGTGGCGTCAGCAATTCCAGCGCCGGGTCATACAGGCCGGCCTGTTGCAAGGCGCGGCGAAAGCCTTCGCCACGCAGCAAGGTGCGTTGGTCCAGTTGGGCGCCGATATAGGCCAGGCGCTTGCGACCCCGGGACAGCAAGTGCGCGGCCGCGGTCTCGCCCGCGGCCAGTTGCGAGAAGCCCACGCAGTTCACCCCTGCATTGGGGTCCAGATCCATCATGTACACGCAGGGCACATTGCTGGCCTCGACCATTCGTCGCGCGCTTTCGGTGCGGTCAAAGCCGGTCAGCAACAAACCCCGCGGCTGGTAGGCCATGTAGTTGCGCAGCAGGTCTTCTTCTTCATCGCGCGAATAATGGGAGTTGCCGATCAGTACTTCAAAGCCCTTGGGCCGCAGTACCTGATGGATGGCTTCCAGGGTTTCGATAAACAGCAGGTTGGAGAGTGACGGCACCAGTACCACCACCGAATGGCTTTGCGCCGAGGCCAGGGCGCGGGCGGCGGGGTTGACCACGTAGCTCAGTTCGGCGGCGGCCTGTTGCACTTTTTCCACCAGTTCGGTGGCCACCGTGCTGATGCCGCGCAGGGCGCGGGAGGCGGTGATCGGGCTGACGCCAGCAAGGCGCGCCACTTCATTGAGGGTAGGGCGGCCCGTTGTGCGGGTATTTTTATCGTTCTTGGAGGTCATCAGGCGGCTTGCCAAACAAAAATCGAGGCACTAAGGTAGCGCTGTCTCCAAAGGGCTGCAAATTCTTGGATAAAGGGTTGCCTGATCCTGTCCAAAACCATTGGAGCGGATGCACGCGTCACTCCATAAAAATGACAAGTCGGCGCGGGAAAAGCCTGTTTTTGCACTAGCCTTACGCTATGCAAAGGTAGCGCTATCTGCGTCCTGAGGTGTTTCATGAGTCAACCTGTTACCGCCCTGGTCATCATGGGTGTTTCCGGCTGTGGCAAGTCCAGCGTCAGCCAAGCCCTGTGCGCCCTCAACGGCGCCACTGCCATTGAAGGCGACAGCTTTCACCCCGCCGCGAACATCGAAAAGATGAGCGCCGGCCACCCCCTCAACGACGACGACCGCGCCGGCTGGCTCGACATCCTGTGCGATGAACTGCGCCGTGCGTTGAAGGCCGGCGAGCATCCCGTACTGACCTGTTCGGCCCTGAAGAAAAAATACCGTGACCACCTGCGCGAAGCCGCGCCGGGCCTGGGTTTTGTCTTCCTGGAGCTGACCCGCGAAGTCGCCGCCGACCGCGTGTCTCACCGCCCCGGCCATTTCATGCCGGCCAGCCTGATCGACAGCCAGTTCGCCACCCTTGAATCGCCCAAGGGCGAGCCGCTGACCCTGGCGCTCAACGCCAGTGAAGACAGCGTCGAGGAACTGGCCGAGCAGACCAATACCTGGTGGCACAAGCACGGCTTTGAACCTACTCATTAATTTTTTGCCGGAAAAGATAGCGCTATCCCCGGCAGGAAGTTCAACACCCGCTTTAATAACAACAACAAACAGGAGAGACCCCCCATGTTTGGCATGTCCCACGAGTCTTACCTGCTGCTAGATGCAGTAGTCACTATCATCGGGTTGATCGTACTGATCACCAAGTTCAAGGTGCACCCGTTCATTGCACTGATCATCGCGGCCGGTTTCCTCGGCCTGACCTCGGGCATGCCCGTGGACAAGATCATCAAGGCGTTCCAGGACGGCTTCGGCGGGGTGCTCGGCTTTGTCGGCATCATCCTCGCGCTGGGCACGATGCTCGGCAAGATGATGGCCGAGTCCGGCGGTGCCGATCAGATCGCCCAGACCCTGATCCGCGCCTTCGGCAAGGAAAAGGTCCAGTGGGCGATGATGTTCGCCGCGTTCCTGGTGGGCATCCCGCTGTTCTTCGAGATCGGCTTTGTGTTGCTGATCCCGCTGGTGTTTATCGTCGCCCGGCGTACCGGTGTATCGCTGATCAAGATCGGCATCCCGCTGCTGGCCGGTCTGTCGGCAGTGCACGGCCTGGTGCCACCGCATCCAGGCCCGCTGCTAGCCATCGGCGTGTTCGGCGCCGATATCGGCAAGACCATCCTGTACGGCCTGATCGTTGCTCTGCCGACCGCCATCATCGCCGGCCCGATCTTCGGTACGTTCATCGCCAAGTACATCCCGGGCAACCCGTCCCAGGAACTGGTGGACCAACTGGCCCGCGAGCCGGAGAACAAAGACCTGCCGAGCTTCAGCATCACCCTGATCACCGTGCTGCTGCCGGTGTTCCTGATGCTGCTCAAAACCTTCGCCGACATCGCCTTTGCCGAAGGCAACGTGGTGCGCAACTGGATGGACATGATCGGTCACCCGATCACTGCCTTGCTGCTGGCGTTGCTGCTGTCGCTGTACACCTTTGGCCATCGCCAGGGCATCCACTCCAAGCAGATCCTCAAGTTGCTCGACGCCAGCCTTGCGCCGACCGCCGCGATCATCCTGATCATCGGTGCCGGTGGTGGCTTCAAGCAGATGCTGGTCACCAGCGGTGTGGGTGACGTGATCGGCCATATGGCGGTGAACGCGCAGATCAACCCGATCCTGCTGGCGTGGCTGGTGGCGGCGGTGATTCGGATTGCTACCGGTTCAGCGACGGTTGCGACCATTACCGGTGCGGGCATTGTGGTGCCGGTGGTGGGCATGATCCCTGGGGTTAACCGCGAGTTGCTGGTGCTGGCGACGGGCGCAGGTTCGTTGATCCTGTCTCACGTCAACGATGCGGGGTTCTGGCTGGTCAAGCAGTACTTCAACATGACCGTGGCCGAGACGTTCAAGACCTGGACGGCGATGGAGACCATTCTGTCGATCGTGGCGCTGATCTTCATCATGTTGCTGTCGTTGGTGGTGTAACAGGCACCGCAAAACAAATGTGGGAGCTGGCTTGCCTGCGATAGCATCACCTCGGTACATCTGAAACACCGAGGTGTCTGCATCGCAGGCAAGCCAGCTCCCACATTGATTGGGTTTCTTCAGGTGGATCAGGTCAGGCTTTGCTGACCAACCCATCCGCCCTGAACATGCCGCGTATCCCACGCACGGCCTGGCGAATCCGGTCCTGGTTTTCGATCAGCGCAAAGCGCACATGATCGTCGCCATACTCACCAAAGCCGATCCCCGGCGACACACACACCTTCGCTTCCAATAGCAGTTTTTTAGCAAACTCCAGCGAGCCCATGGCGGCATATTGCTCGGGAATCTTGGCCCAGACGTACATCGACGCCTTCGGGTTCTCCACCATCCAGCCCAGCTCATGCAGGCCCTTGACCAGCACATTGCGGCGCTGGCGGTACTGCTCGGCGATGTCTTTGACGCACTGTTGGTCGCCTTCCAGCGCCGCAATTGCCGCCACTTGCAGCGGGGTGAAGGTGCCGTAGTCGTGGTAGCTCTTGATGCGCGCCAGGGCGTTGACCAGTTCCGGGTTGCCCACCATGAAGCCGATGCGCCAGCCGGCCATGTTGTAGCTCTTGGACAGGGTGAAAAACTCCACCGCAATGTCCTTGGCGCCGGGCACTTGCATGATCGAGGGGGCTTTCCAGCCGTCGTAGACGATGTCGGCGTAGGCCAGGTCGTGCACCACCAGTACGTCGTACTGCTTGGCCAGGGCGATCACCCGTTCGAAGAAGTCCAGTTCCACGCACTGCGCGGTGGGGTTGGACGGAAAGCCCAGGATCATCATCTTCGGCTTGGGGATCGAGCCGCGAATCGCGCGCTCCAGCTCAGCGAAGAAATCCACGCCGGGTATCAGTGGCACCGAACGTACCTGGGCGCCGGCGATCACTGCGCCGTAGATATGAATCGGGTAGCTGGGGTTGGGCACCAGCACAGTATCGCCCTGGTCCAGGGTGGCTAGCATCAAGTGCGCCAGGCCTTCCTTGGAACCGATGGTCACGATGGCTTCGGACTCGGGGTCGATATCCACCGCGTAACGATCCTTGTACCAGCGCGAGATTGCCCGGCGCAGGCGCGGGATACCTTTGGAGGTGGAGTAGCCGTGGGTGTCGTCACGTTGGGCGACGGTGACCATTTTCTCCACGATGTGGGGAGGCGTGGCGCCGTCAGGGTTACCCATGCTCAAGTCGATGATGTCTTCGCCGCGCCGACGCGCAGCCATCTTCAGCTCGGCAGTGATATTGAAAACATAGGGGGGGAGTCGATCTATGCGCGCAAAGCGGCGCGGCGAACCTTGGTCTGCCATTGTTGCCTCGAGGTACGTAAGCGCCCGGAACCGTCCGAGCGACGTCGGCCACTGCGGTGGCCTGCGGGGCAGACAATACGGGCGATGATGGCCAGTTGTCCAGATGCGTCGAAAATTTTTCTACATGGAGTACGAGGTGGATATGCCCCTATACTCGATGCGGGTTTGTTCCCTCATAAGAAGGAGACTGTTCGTATGGATCAGCAGACAAAAAAACCGTTGGAGCTACGCCTGGAAGCTGGCAAGGCCCTGGTGATCGCCGGGGTGCAAGGGCGATATTCGAAGGCCACCGTGGGCGATATCCCACGGCTGTGGGAGTTGTTCGATACCTGCATCAAGGACCTCAAGAAGCGCGTCGGCGGTGTGACCTACGGGGTGTGCCATAACCCGCATCACGGCGAATTCGATTACCTGGCAGGTGTTGAAGTCCCGGCCAAGAAGGACGTGCCGAGCAATTTCGAGGTGATCGAAATTCCGCCACTCAACTATGCCGTGTTCCCCCACTACGGGCCGGTGCAGGCGCTTGAGCAAACCTACGAACGCATCATGTTCGAATGGCTGCCGCACTCGGGCTACAAGGTCATGGGCGCGGATTTTGAGCGCTACAGCGCGGATTTCGATGCCAGGAAGGGTACGGGCACGGTGGAAATCTGGTTGCCGATCGGGGAGCGGGGCTGACACTGCACCTGATGTCACGTAAACAGGACATGCACGAATGGAAGTCATGTTTACGTGACATTGCCGCTATGGATTAAGCCTGAAGCTCAAACGGCGCTCATACCCCACCCGGCCCTTGTACGCCTCGCCGCGATCCACCCATCCCGCCCCCAGATACAACCCCATCGCCGCCCGATTGTGGGTGTCCACCGATAGCTCCAACCCCTTGATGTGCGGCCACGCCTCACGCGCCAGGGCGGGCAGTGCCTGCAAACATGCCTTGCCGTATCCACGCCCCTGCTGATGCCGGTCTACCTGTAGCGCGTGGAGTGTGGCGCTGTGTTCATCGGCCCAATGAGGCAGGCACGGCGGGCGCTTGAGCAGCAGGAACGCCACCGGAAGGTCATCGGCCAACAACGCAAAGCCCTTGACCCCAGGGCTTGGCTTGGCGAGCAGAGTGTTGAGCGCGCAATACATATCACCGCAAAACGGCAGTTGTTCAGGGTGAACTTCGATGGCGCCGACTTGCTGTTGTTGCACAGCATTCAGCGCCTCGTAGGCGACGAGGCGGGTTTGCATCGGGCTATCCGAACGGCTGCAAGGGAGGGGGCAGTTTATCGGGTTTGGGCCACGGGAAATTATTTTTCAGGGGGATGTCGATTTCCCTCGAGGCCATTCGACTAAGGGTGTCTTCCGTGATTATCCACCCCAAGGAGTCATCGCCATGAGCACTGCAATCAAGAGCTTGATCGAGCAATGGAAACACGCCGTCGTCAGCCGTGATATCGATCAGATTGTCAGCTTTTACGCCGACGATATCGTCTCGTTCGACGCTGTAACCGCCCTGCAATTCAAAGGCAAGGCGGCCTACCGCGCGCACTGGGAAGCGTGCATGGAGCACTGCCCCGGGCCCGGCATCTTCGAGTTTCATGAACTGCATGTCGTCGAAGCGCCAGACAGCGCATTCGCCCATTGGCTGGCCCACTGCGGCGGCGCCGGGCCGGACGGTGAGGTGAAGGCCTGCTGGATGCGCGTAACCGCCGGCTACCAGCGTATCAATGGCCAATGGAAGGTGGTGCATGAGCACTGGTCGGCGCCGTTTGATATGCACAGCGGCACGGCGTTGTTCGACCTGAAACCTTGAGCACCGCGAACTATAGTCAGTAGTCCGAAAACGGAGAACGCCATGAAATACCTGTGCCTTATCTACAGCGACGAACAGGTGTTGCACACCTCACCCGACAGCCCCCATGACTCGGAATGTCTGGCCTACGCCGAGTCCATCCAGGCCAGCGGGCGCATGCTCGCTGCCGAGCCGCTGGAGTCGGTGACCACCGCCACCACAGTGCGCATGCGCAACGGCAAGCTGTCGATCACCGATGGGCCGTTTGCCGAAACCAAGGAGCAGCTCGCCGGGTTCTACCTGATCGACGCCAAGGACCTCAATGAAGCGCTCCAGGTGGCGGGCGGCATTCCGGCGGCCCGGGTCGGCAGTGTGGAAGTGCGCCCTGTGCGCCAATTGGATCTCTCAACACAATAATCAAAAGCCTTGAGGAGGTTTCCCCGTGAACACTCAACCCGCTCAATTTGAACTGTCCATCAGCCGCTTGATCGATGCGCCGCGCCGCCGGGTGTTTCGCGCCTGGACCGAGCCAACCCTGCTGCAACAATGGTGGGGCCCCCACGGCATGACCACCCCTGAATGCGAGATGAACCTGTGGGTCGGCGGCTTGTTCCGCACCTTGATGCGCGCGCCGGATGGCAGCGAATACCCGACCCAGGGCGTATTCCTGGAGATCGACGCGCCCAACCGCCTGGTGTTTACCGACGCGTTCATGCCGGGCTGGGTGCCTTCGGGCAAGCCGTTCATGAGCGCCGAAGTCACCTTTGAGGAGGTCGGGGGAAAGACCCTCTACACCGCCCGTGCCATGCACTGGAGTGCCGAGGACAAACAGGCCCACGAAGCCATGGGCTTTCATGACGGTTGGGGCCAGAGCCTGGACCGCCTGGTGAAGTTGGTGACCGAGGACATGGCCGATTGACCGCGCAGATCGACGCCATTTACCGCAGCGAATCACGCCGCGTGCTCGCGACGTTGATTCGCGTGCTGGGGGATTTCGACCTGGCCGAGGAGGCGCTGCATGAGGCGTTTTTTGTCGCCGTGCAGCGCTGGCCCGAGGATGGCGTGCCGGATAATCCTCGGGCGTGGCTGGTGTCCACCGGCCGCTTCAAGGCCATCGACCGCCTGCGGCGGCAGTCGCGGTTTACCCCGTTATTGGAGGAGCAGGCCGACGCGCTGGAGGCCGCGCCGTGGAGTGATGAAGACGTGGAAGACGACCGCCTGCGCCTGATGTTTACCTGCTGCCACCCAGCGTTGGCAGCCGATGCCCAGGTTGCGCTGACCCTGCGCGAGATCTGCGACCTGAGCACCGAGGCCATCGCTCACGCTTTTCTTGCCACGCCCACCACCATTGCCCAACGCATCGTGCGCGCCAAGGGCAAGATCCGTGAGGCGAAAATTCCCTATCAAGTGCCGTCCCGGGCCGAATTGCCCGAGCGGTTGGACAGTGTGCTGCGGGTGATTTACCTGGTGTTCAACGAGGGCTATTCGGCCTCGGCGGGTGCCGACCTCACCCGTGAAGACCTGACCCTGGAGGCCATTCGTCTGGGGCGCTTGCTGTTGGAGTTGCTGCCCGAGCCGGAAGTCATGGGCTTGCTGGCGTTGATGTTGCTGCACGAGTCGCGTCGGCCTGCCCGTACTTCTGCCAGCGGCGAACTGGTGCTGTTGGACGCGCAGGATCGTACGCTTTGGGACAGGGCCTTGATCGCTGAAGGCTGCGCACTGGTGGAGCAGGCGCTCACCTCGCGGCGCTTTGGACCGTATTGCCTGCAGGCGGCGATTGCCGCCGTACACGCCGAGGCGCCCAGCGCGGGGCACACCGATTGGCGGCAGATTGTCGGGCTCTACGATGTGTTGCTCAGGGCTGTGCCGTCGCCGGTGATCGAGTTGAACCGTGCGGTAGCGGTGGCGATGGAGCAGGGGCCGTTGGCGGGGTTGGCGCTGGTAGACAACCTTTTGCAGCGCGGTGAGTTGCAGGACTACCACTTGGCGCATTCGGCGCGTGGGGAGTTTTGCCGGCAGTTGGGGCGGTTTGACGAAGCCCGCAGGGCGTACGAAAAAGCTTTGTCCCTGACCCAACAAGCGCCAGAAAAACGCTTCATCACGCGACGCCTCGCCGAACTCAAATAGCCAAAACACTGTTATGACGCCCCGCGATCCAATGTGGGAGCTGGCTTGCCTGCGATGACGGCCTGACAGCCAACGTCTCTTTAACTGCCCCCTCTACATTGCACTGCGTTCACTCCAGCATCTTGCCCAGCAACCAGCTCCCCGCAGGCCCCGGCGGCTGGTGCCTGGACCACAGCGCATCCACCGCCACCGAACGCGGCCAACTGCGCACCTTGAGTTCAACCAATTGGTTACCGCCAAAGCGCTCCACCAGCCAGCGCGGTATTGGTGCCCAACCAAAACCCAGCTGCGCCATTTCCATCAGCATCAGGTAACTCGGCGCCGACCAGACGCGTTGCTTACCGCGGTTTTCATTGGGGCTGATGATGCTCGCCAAGCGCAACTCCCGGTGTTGTTGCAGCGTGTGCGGGTGAACCTTGCCCAGGCTCGCCAACGGGTGTTTAGGCGAGACGAACAGCGCGATCTCCGTGCGCTCTTCCACCGCAGAGAAGGTCAGATCGGGCGGGTAAACTTCCTGTTTCTCAACAAATGCGATCTGCGCCCGGCCACTTTGCACCAGCGCGATCAGGTCTTCGCATTCCGCGATCAGGCATTCCAGCTCAAGGTCCGGGTAGCGTCGTTCGAAGGCGGTGAGGGCGATCTCGAATCGATCAGACTGATAAGTATCGGACATGGCGATACTCAACTTCGGCTCCAGGCCTTGAGATAACTGACTGGCCGCCAGCTCCAGGCGGCTACTGGCTTCCAGCACTTGCTCAGCCCGTTGCAGCAAAACCTGCCCTGCGGGCGTGAGGGTCGGTTTGCGGCTGCTGCGGTCAAACAGCACCACATCCAGGTCGATCTCAAGGCTGGCCACCGCCGCGCTCACGGTGGACTGGCTCTTGCCCAGCTTGCGCGCCGCCGCGGAAAACGAGCCTTGGGTGGCCGCCTGGACAAACGCCTGGAGCACTTCATGGGAGGCCATGACTATCGCCTTGATCGATGGTTATTGGTTATGAAGTATCGAGACAAAGCCTGATCATGGCAACCATCGTCACTCACGGAGCCGGGTCATGACCCCTACCAAATCCCTTACTGAACGCGTTTTTCAAGCCCTTGGTTTCGAAGGGCTGGCCCTATTGATCTGCACGCCACTGCTGGTGTGGGTCACTGGCCGGCCGGCGCTGGAGATGGGCGCAGTGACCTTGGGCATCAGCCTGTTGGCACTGAGCTGGAACGTGGTGTTCAACAGCCTGTTCGACCGCCTTAAAGCTCGCCTGCAACTGGCCAACGGTGGTTGGACCCGTGTGCTGCACGCGCTGCTGTTTGAAGGCGGCCTGATTCTGCTGGCGGTGCCATTGATTGCTGCCTTGATGAAGATCAGCCTGTTGGAAGCCTTCATCCTCGACATTGGCGTGTTGTTGTTCTTCCTGCCCTACACCTACGTGTACCACTGGGGTTACGACGTCATTCGGGAAAAAATCAGCGAAAAAAATGCTACCCACTGTAGGAGCGAGCTTGCTCGCGAAGATCGCTAACGATAACGCGGGGCCTCTGTAAATACGCGGCGCTCTTGAGTTTTTCGCGAGCAAGCTCGCTCCTACAGGGGGCCGCCGTTTAGAGGAACATCCCGCCCGACGCTTCGATCCGCTGGCCGGTGATCCAGTGGCTGCCATCGGCCAGCAAGATCGAAATCGCGCCGCCAATATCGTCCGGCAAGCCGGCTCGGCCAAGAGCAGTGTTATTGGCCACCATCGCATTCACATCATTGTTATCGCGTACCGCGCCACCGCCGAAGTCAGTGGCAATCGCGCCCGGTGCCAGGGTGTTCACGGTGATACCCCGTGGGCCCAGCTCTTTAGCCTGGTAGCGCGACAACACTTCCACCGCGCCTTTCATGGACGCGTAGGCCGCATAACCCGGCAGGCTGAAGCGCGCCAGGCCGCTGGAGATATTGATGATGCGCCCGCCATCGCGGATCAGCGGCAGCAGTTTTTGCGTGAGGAAAAACGGTGCCTTCACATGGATCGCCACCAGTTGGTCGAACTGGGCTTCGGTGGTTTCGGCAAAGCTTGCGTAGGTGCCAACCCCGGCGTTGTTGATCAGGAAGTTGAAATGATCCTGGGCGAACACATCCTTGAGCAGGGTGCCGATCTGGCCAACGAATGCATCGAAGGTTTCACTCTGGCTGACGTCCAGTTGCAGCATGGCGGCGCGACCGCCCAAGGCCTCTACTTGGGCTATCACGGCTTGGGCTTCGGTCGCTGCGCTGTGGTAAGTGCCGATGATGTCGATGCCTTGCGCAGCCAGGTGCAGGGCGGCGCTTTTTCCAAGGCCACGACTGGCGCCGGTGATGAGTGCGATTTTACGGGTCATGGTGCAGTCCTCAAATGGGGTTAGTGGGATTGAGTGTATTTGTCCGGCCATAACGTGATAAACAGGCTGATATCGGAATCACTGGCCGGATAGGGCGAACAATCACATGAACAAGCTTGAGCTGCTGCGCACCTTCGTACGCGTCACTGAGTTGTCGAGCTTTACCCAGGCCGGCCAAAGCCTGGGCTTGCCGCGCTCTACGGTATCCGAGCATGTGCAGGCGTTGGAGGAGTTGCTGGGCGCACGGCTGTTGCAACGCACCACGCGCAAGGTGCAGGCGACCCAGGATGGTCGGGTGTTGTATGAGCGCAGCAAGGATCTGCTGGCGCATATGGAGGAGCTGGAAGGGTTGTTCCGTCAGGACGAAACCCAATTGGCCGGGCGCATACGGGTGGACATGCCCAATGTCATGGCGCGGGGCTTGATCTTGCCGAACTTGCCCACGTTCATGGCGCGCCATCCTCTGATCGACATGGAGATCAGCGGTTCGGACCGCCAAGTGGACCTGATCGCCGAAGGGTTCGACTGCGTGGTGCGTGTCGGCGCCCAGCCCGATCAAACCGTGGTAGCGCGACGGGTGTGCAGCATGCCGATGGTCAACTGCGCGAGTGCGGCGTACCTGCAACGGTATGGCGTGCCCAAAACCCTGGCAGACCTGGCGCATCATCAGTTGGTGCATTACGTGCGGCCACTGGGCGCACGCTCGGCCGGGTTCGAGTACTTGGTGGGCAACAAGGTGCAGCGGTTACCGATGGCAGGCCGGGTGACGGTCAACAGCACCGACGCCTATCAGTCGGCGTGCCTGGGCGGGTTTGGTATCACCCAGGTGCCGCAACTCGGCATACGCGACTTGTTGGCCAGCGGCGAGTTGGTGGCGGTGTTGCCCGACTACCAGGCGCCGCCCCTGGATGTGTCGTTGCTGTACGCCGGCCAGCGGCATTTGCCATTGCGAGTGCGGGTGTTCATGGATTGGTTGGCCGCCACCCTGCAAGCCCATCTCTAGCGGCGCGCCGACAACTGCTGCGGTGCCAGGAACGCGTCGTGGAAGTAGTCCCGGAACGCTTGCATCGCTGGGGTAAACGCACGCTCGCGGTGCCAAGCCAGGCCGACGCTCATGGGTGTGACCGGGTCGGTGACGGTCAGGGTTTCGATGCGTTTGCCTTCCAGGGACCAGGGCCGGTGCACCAGGTCTGACAGGATCGCCACGCCGCTGCCGTTGGCAACCATGCTGCGCACCGCCTCCACTGAGCTGGTGCGCAGCCGCACCTTGGGCGTTTGCCCGGCCTGTTCCCAGTAGCGCATGGCGCTGTGTTCGGCTTCATCGACGGTGAGCAAAATGTAGGGTTCTTGGGCCACGTCCGCCAGGCTCACGGCGCCGCGTTCGCACAACGGGTGATGGCTGGGCAGCCACAGGCGGCGTTCGGAGTTGAACAGAATTTCCGAGACGATATCCGCGTGGGTGAGGTTGGCGGTCAGCACCACGGCCATGTCGAACTGGCCGTCGAGCAGGCCCTGTTCGATGGCCTGGCGTTCCTGTTCGAACACCTCGATGGTCACGTCCGGATGCCAATGCTCCATGCGCTGCAAATGGTGCGGCAGGAAATAACCCAGCACCGTGTAACTGGCCGCCACCCGCAGCACGCCGCTGGCGCGGTAGTCCGGCAACGGGCTGTTGAGGGCGTCCTCCACGCTGCGCACAATCACGTAGGCACGGTTGAGAAAATGCCGCCCGGCATCGGTGAGGTTCATGCCCTGGGCCGAGCGCACGAACAACTGCACGCCGAGCATGGCTTCCAGCTCCTTGATCGCCGTGGTCACCGCCGATTGGGAAATATTCAAGTGAATCGCCGCCTGGGATATCTGGCCGATCTCGGCGGTGGCGACGAAATAGCGAACCTGGCGCAAGGTTAAAGACATATCGCACTCTGCTTATTGATCGTTCCCACGCTCTGCGTGGGAATGCCTCTTGTGACGCTCCGCGTCACGGTCTCAAGTGCGGACGCAGAGCGTCCATGGCTGCATTCCCACGCAGAGCGTGGGAACGATCGGGGGTCGAGGATAAAAAGCTATCTGATTTTCAGAAGATGGGCCATCTGATAATAGATCTTCCCAAGGGGTCAAGCCCCAGCCTACTTTGCGGGCATCACCTTTGGCGGAGCGACCTCGATGCAGGCAGTGGATTTCAATTCAGACATGGGCGAAAGCTTTGGCCCCTGGACCATCGGCGACGGCGTCGACGCAGAGCTGATGGCCTACATCAGCTCGGCCAATATCGCCACCGGCTTTCACGCCGGCGACCCCGGCACCATGCGCCGCACCGTCGAGCGCGCCAAGCAACTGGGTGTGGCGATTGGCGCCCACCCAGGCTTCCATGACCTGGTGGGTTTCGGTCGCCGGCATATCAACGCACCGGCCCAGGAACTGGTGGACGACATGCTCTACCAGCTCGGTGCCCTGCGTGAAATGGCCCGTGCCCAAGGCATGACCCTGCAACACATCAAGCCTCACGGCGCGCTGTACATGCACCTGGCCCGCGATGAAGAGGCCGCCCGGCTGTTGGTGCAAAACCTGCAAGTCATCGAGCCCACGCTGATGCTGTATTGCATGCCCAACTCGGTGATCTGGCGCATTGCCAAGGAACTGGGGCAACCGGTGGTGCGCGAGTTCTATGCCGACCGTGAATACGACCTGAGCGGCTCCATCGTGTTTACCCGCAATGTGCGGGCGCTGGACCCCGCCACAGTGGCCGCGCGGGTCTTGCGTGCGTGTCAGGCCGGCCTGGTGCGTACCGTCGAAGGCGAAGACCTGGCGATTGAATTCGATTCCATCTGCCTGCACAGCGACACCCCCGGCGCCCTGGAACTGGTGGAGGCCACCCGTGCAGCCCTGGACCAGGCGGGCATCGACGTCAGAACACCCCAATAAGATCCAACCCTTACTTTTTTGCCTGCCTTTCTACAATGATTCCAAGAGGAACAGACATGGCTGAAACGTCCCCCATCCGCTACAGCTTCGGCGGTGATGAACACCTGTTTGCTGAGGTCAGCGACAGCATGTCCCTGGAGGCTTTTTTCAAGGGCATGGCTGTGACCCGCGCCGTGGAGCGCCTGGCGCTGGAAGGCGTACTGGATGTCTGCCTGGCCAATGCATCGTTCCAGATTCGCTTCGACCCCGACCGCATAGCCCCTCACGCGCTGCTCGACGCCGTGCAAAGCGCCGAAGCCCAGGCCGTGGCCGAACGCACCTTGCGCACGCGCATCATCGAAATCCCGGTGCTCTATAACGACCCCTGGACCCGCGAAACCCTGATGCGTTTTCGTGACCGCCACCAAGACCCCAGCGGCACAGACCTGGAATACGCGGCACGCATCAATGGCCTGGCCGACGTGGACGCGTTCATCGCCGCCCACAGTGGCGCGCCGTGGTTTGTGTCGATGGTCGGCTTTGTCGCGGGCTTGCCGTTCATGTTCCAGATGGTCGAACGCGAGCGGCAATTGCAGGTACCCAAATACCTGCGGCCACGCACCGACACACCGAAACTGACCCTGGGCCATGGCGGCTGCTTTGGCTGTATCTACTCAGTGCGAGGGGCGGGCGGTTATCAGATGTTCGGCGTTACCCCGGCACCGATCTACGACCCGGCGCAGCAGTTGGCGTACCTCAAGGCGCACATGGTGTTCTTCCGCCCTGGCGATATCGTGCAGTTCAAGCCGATAGACCGCGAGGCTTATGACCGGGCCGTCGCCGAGGTGGACGCCGGGCGTTTCGATTTACGCATTCGCCCGGTGGAATTTTCCCTGGATGCCTTTCTCGCCGACCCCATCGGCTATCCGAAAACCCTGCAGGAGGCGCTGGCATGATCAAGGTCCTCAAACCTGGCCTCGCCACCTCCGTGCAGGACCTGGGCCGCGAAGGTTATTACCACTTGGGCATCCCGCCGTCGGGGGCGCTGGACCAATACGCGTTGAGTGCGGCCAACCACTTGGTGGGCAACCCCGTGGGCGCGGCGGGCCTGGAATGCACGCTGATCGGGCCAGAGCTGGAGTTCCAGCAGGACGCGCTGGTGGCCCTGAGCGGCGCCTTGATGTCGCCGCGCCTGGACGGTGAAGTGGTGCACCAGGACACCGCCTTTGCCGTGCGCGCCGGGCAGGTGCTGCGGTTCGAATTTCCCAAGGCCGGCGCACGCACCTACCTCGCCGTTGCGGGTGGTATCGACGTGCCGTTGGTGCTCGGCAGTCGCTCCACCTACACCCTCGGCGCCCTCGGCGGGTTTAATGGCCGGCGCTTGCAGGAGGGCGATCAATTGCCGATCGGTACCGCCAGCGGTACCGGGCGTGCGGGCAACAGCTTGCCGATGGCGTTGCGGCGTTCGGTCGGTGGTGATGTGACATTGCGAGTGGTGCCGGGGCTGTATTACGAGCGTTTGACTGACGAGGCCAAAAGCAGCTTTTTTGCCGAGCCATGGACGGTGGGCTCCGAGGCCGATCGCATCGGCTATCGCTTCAAGGGCGGCAGCGCGTTGAGCTTCCAGCCACGGGAACAGCCGTTTGGCGCGGGCTCCGATCCTTCAAACATCGTCGACAGTTGCTACCCGATTGGCTCGATTCAGGTACCGGCAGGGCTCGAACCGATTGTGCTGCACCGCGATGCGGTGTCGGGCGGTGGCTACGCGATGATTGGCACGGTGATCAGCGCCGACCTGGACTTGATCGGGCAGATGCAGCCCAACCAGCGGGCGGGGTTTGTGGCGGTAAGTCTCGAGGAGGCTTTGGAGGCGCGGCGGGTGTACAAGAAGCGGCTCAAAGCGATGGCTGGACTCTTCAGTCACTGACCCGACGCATAACCCCTGTGGGAGCTGGCTTGCCTGCGATAGCGGTGAGTCAGCTTGCATTGTGTTGGTTGATCCACCGCAATCGCAGGCAAGCCAGCTCCCACAGTTGGGGCTTATTTCAATTTGAGAATTTGCGAAAGGCCCAACGCCCGGCGATCAGGGTAAAGGTTGCGACCAAGGCCACCAATATCCAGAAGCCTTCCGGGTCCTGGGACAGCGGCACCCCACCCACATTCATGCCAAAAAAGCCGGCAATGATGTTGATCGGCAGCGCCAGCACTGTCACCACCGTGAGGGTGAACAGCGTGCGGTTGCTCTGTTCATTAAGGTTGGCGGCGATCTCTTCCTGCAACAGCTTGATGCGCTCGCCCAGGGCGGTCAGGTCGTTGATGATCAGCGCAAACTCCTCGGTGGATTTGCGTAACTCCTTCACGTCTTCCTTTTGCAGCCATTGCGGCGGGCGATTGAGCAGGCGCAGCAGCGAGCCCGGTTCCAGCGCCAGCAGGCGTTGCAGGCGCACCAGCACGCGGCGGGCCGCACCCAGTTCGGCGCGGTTGGTGGACAGGCGCGAAGACAACAGCTGATCCTCGATATGGTCAACGCTGATACTGGTCTTGCGCACGATCTGCGTCAGCACTTCGCCCTGGTCGCGCAGCAGGTGCACCAGCAGTTCCAACGGCGAGCGAAAGTGTTCACCGGCCTTCACCG
This sequence comes from Pseudomonas sp. AL10, assembly GCF_029960685.1. Classification (NCBI taxonomy): domain Bacteria; kingdom Pseudomonadati; phylum Pseudomonadota; class Gammaproteobacteria; order Pseudomonadales; family Pseudomonadaceae; genus Pseudomonas; species Pseudomonas sp. AL10. Next base: position 2,826 of record NZ_JASBQZ010000064.1, on the reverse strand, counting down.
ACGAGCGCAATTTATCCACCGAGTGCAACGGCTGCAGGCGCGCACTCACCAGCAAGCGGCTGCGGGCGCACACCCACAGCGTGGAAATATCCGACGACACCATGCTGCTTAAGTTGAACACCACATCGTTGACCACCGCCAGCAAGGCCGAGTCCACATGCTCGATGCGCGTGGAGCGCGACCCCTCGTGCAGGGCTTCAAAAAATTCTTCCGGCAGCGACAAATGCGCCTGCATCCAGCGCTCGCAGGCGGCGTGGGCCAGGTTCAGGTGCAGCCACAGGAATTCTTCCGGGTCTGGGGGTTGCTGCAAGGCGGCGAGGGCGGTGGCGGAATCAATTTGCTGGCCTTTCTCGCCGGGGCGAAAACGAAAACCGTAAAGCAGGCCAAACAGATCGGAATCCTGGTGGGCATGGTCGATGCTGTGGTTCATGGCGACTCGCAGAGAAAGGGCCTGTAGGACGTTTCACAGGTTCCTAGGCGAATCATTGCAAGGCGGTATGACGGTTATGTGACGGTTTGAGGCGCGCATAAAAAAACGCGCCACCCGAAGGTGGCGCGTTTTTTCAAGGTTCAACTCAGGTGTCTTGCTTGTTTTCCAGCACGGCACCGGTCTTGGCGTCGAGCTTCACTTCAAAGCGCTTGCCGGTGGTATCGGTCAGGTCCACTTCGTAGACGTACTGGTTGGCGACACCGTGTTTGGTGTCCAGCTCAGTGTCAGTGATCGAAGCACCAGGGTGAGTTGCCACGGCTGCTGCGTTGAGTTTGTCGAAAGGCATCACGGCGCCGGACTTGAGCAGGCCCTCGATATGATCCGGACGAACATCCGCCTGTGCCAGGCCGGCAGTCAGGGTCAGGGCGGTGGCAGCGAACAGGGCAGTCAAAGTTTTCATGGTGTGTGTCCTTCTTAGGTTGAGCTGTTTAAGTGGCGCCAGATTAACCGGCGCAACTTAACTCATCCTTAATGGCTCACTGACACCAATGCTTTTAGTACTTATGGTCGTTGAGCAGGTCTTGCACGCTGGACGACGGCCAGCGTTTGTAGAACTTCAGCAGTTCGGCGGCGCGGTTGGTGAAGATGCCGTCGACGCCGGCTTTCATGACTTTCTCGAAGTCCACCGGCTCATCCACGGTATACACATGCACCAGCAGGCCCTTGTCGTGGGTCAGCTTGTTCATTTCAGGCTTCACCAGGTCGGTATAGCTCTGGTCGCCGTGGTCGGTCAGCTCAGCCGACGGGCCGGTGCCGATGGCGCCGAGGCTTTTGGCTTCATCGACCCACTTTTCGAATTCGGCAGCGTCTTTAGGCTCTTGCTTGGCGTAGTAGGCGGCCTTGGTGGGTTCACCAGACTCGGCGAAGGTCACTTTGGATTTGGGCTCGATGCTGCCTTCACCCACCCACAACAGCAGGATTTTCGGGGTGTTGGGCATTTCTTTCTGCAGCTCTTTGAGGCTGGCGGTTTCGAAGGTTTGCAGCACCACGCGGCCCTTGCCTTGGCCGACACCGGTGTTGCTCTTGCCCAGCTTGGAACCGGCGGAGCTCAGCCAGCCTTTGTCCAGCAGCTTGTTTTTCAGGTCGGCTTCGATACCGGGGAACTGCTTGGGCTCCTTGGTCTCGATGTACAGGCCGGGTTTGTGCGAGGGGTTGCCTTCGGCGATCTTGATGATGTCGTCCAGGCTCAGGATCTTCAGGCCAACGAAACCAGGGCGCGCGCGGTCCGGGTAGGCGGCGTTGAACCAACTGCCGGCGTCGAGGGTTTGCAGCTCTTTCCAGGTGAACTCGTTGGCGGGTGCGTCTTTGCGCTCGGGAAACTTGGTGGCGACGTCGGTGGTGCGCTGCAGGTTGTTGTCGTGCAGGGCGAACAACACGCCGTCCTTGCTACGTTGCAGGTCCAGTTCCAGGTAGTCGGCGCCCAGGTCGCGTGCAACCTTATAGGCAGCAGCGGTGGATTCAGGCGCGTCATAGGAAGCGCCACGGTGAGCGATCACGGCAGGGTAGGGGATGCCTTCGTTTGTCGCCAATTCGGCCGGGCTGACCGGCTCGGCAGCCTGTGCCTGGCCAAGGCCGAGCATCAACGCCAGCAGCAAGGCGCTTTTGGAAAACGTGACAGGCATATGCGAAGTCCTTTCGTGGAGGTAACTTTGAGAAGGTGTCCTTTTTAACAATTGATTGCGAACGGCGCTATCACCAAACCGACATTAACGTGCGCACCGGCCAATTTTGTGGACTTTTTTGCAGGGCGTTGCAGTATTCTTACGGGTAGCTGCCCCGTCAGAGGGCGGTAATTTCTGCCACGCGTGTAAACCATCTTTCCAGTCCCTGTGGGACTTTTCAGTGAGGTTTACCATGCGCATCACTTCCGAGCTTATCTGCCAGGCCGCCGACCAACTCCAGGGTTTTGTCGGCCTCAACCGCAAGACCGGCCAGTACATCGTACGATTCAGCGAAGACTCATTTGGCATGGACGTGGCCGATGACGGCATCATCCCTACGGCCGAGTTCGTCTGGCTGCCGGTCGCCGACCACACCATGACCCTGTGCCGAGCGCGCCTGCAGTTGTTGCTCGACCAGAATATCGACGAGCGCATCAACATCACCGAGCCGCTACGCGTGTATATGCACCGGGTAGAGATCCCGCAGATCAGCGCGTTGCGTAGTTTGGTGAGTTAGTCGTCCGTCATTTTGCAAACGATGACGAGCAAAGGTGGGAGCTGGCTTGCCTGCGATGGCGGCCTGCCAGCCGACACTTATCTACCTGACACCCCGCGGTCAAAACTGTGGGAGCGGGCTTGCTCGCGAAGGCGGCCTGGCAGTCAACACAGTTGGAT
>NZ_JASBQZ010000063.1:0-20321 GCF_029960685.1 Pseudomonas sp. AL10 | reverse complement strand
GTTTACCCCCCAAATCACTGTCGAATTACGGCCAGCGTGGTTTAACGGGGCGCTTAAGGTCAAGATCACAAGGCAGGAAAGTGAATCCTGAACGCCGCCCCACCCAACGCTGAATCTCCCAACGTCAACCGCGCGTGATAGCTTTCAATGATGTCCTTGACCACCGCCAGCCCTATCCCCTGCCCCGGGTGCTGGCGGTCGAGCCGTTCGCCACGCTGCAGAATCCGTGCACGCTGGTCCGGTGGCACACCAGGGCCGTCGTCTTCGATACACAGCTCAATGCCATCGAGGTTTTCCACCAGGCTGATACGCACTTGCTTGAGGCACAGGCGGTAGGCGTTTTCCAGCAGGTTGCCGAGCATTTCAAGCAACGCGCCCTTTTCGATGGGCACCTCGCAGGCCTGCGGCAGATCAAACGTCACGGTGACCCGCTTGTCGCGATAAACCTTTTCCAATGTATCGCACAGGCTTTGCACCACCGGTTCCAGGCGTACCTGGTGACGCACCAGGCCACTTTTTCGCAGGCTGGCACGCTGCAGTTGGTAACCGATCTGCTGGCTCATGCGTTCGATCTGCGATTGCAGCACCCACGCCTGGCTACGTTCTTCAGGCCGCTGGGCCATGTCTTCGCTCACGCCCTGCAACACCGCCAGTGGCGTTTTCAGGCTGTGGGCCAAGTCATCGAGTGAGTCGCGGTAGCGCGCACGCTGTTCGCGCTCACTGTGCAGCAAGCGGTTGAGGGAGCCGGTCAGGCGCAGCAGTTCGCGGGGGTGTTCTTCGCTGAGGCTTTCGCGGGTGCCGCCTTCGATCTGGTCGAGCTCATGGCTCAGGCGCCGCAGGGCTTGCAGGCCCCAGGTCAGGCCCAGCCACAACAGCGTCAACAACACCAGCAAGGCCGCGCCGAACCCGAGGTAGAGGTTCTCGCGCAGGCCTTCGAGGGTCAGTTGGTATTCGCGTACCGGCTGCAGGGCGACAATGCTGAACGCCGCGCTCTTGCCTCCCAGCAGCCGGACCTCGACGTCATACACGAAGAATTCCTGGCCATTGGCCTCGCGAATCCGCGCAAACTCGTTGCCGCGCCCGTCGTAGCGCGGTTTGTAGTTGATGTTTTCTTCCTGGGTCGCCCGCGAGCGCCATACCAGATGGCCTTCACGGTCGTAGATATAGCCCAGCAGCCGACTGTCGGTGAGGTTGAAACGCTCATCGGGCAGCTGCGCCGGCATCAGCAGGCGGTTATTGTCGACCCGCGCCGCAGATATCAGGGTGGTCACATCCGACGCCAGGCGCTGTTCGATGGAATCCTGCAGCGCCAGGCTGAACGCGCCTTGCATGGCCGGCAACAAGCCGAGCATAAACAGCACGGCCAGGGTGGCGGCCGCCAGCATCAGGCGCACACGTAGCGAACGAATCAACGGCAGCGCTCATTGAACAGGTAGCCCAGGCCACGCACGGTATCGATCGGCTTGAACCCGGCCGGGCCTTCCAGCTTGCGGCGCAGGCGGCCGACCAGCACTTCGATCACGTTTGGATCGCGCTCGTCGTCATCCGGGTACAGTTGCTCCATCAAGCGGTCCTTGGCGACCACTTGCTGATGATGACGCATCAAGTATTCGAGGATCCGATACTCGTAGGCAGTCAGCGCCAGGGGTTGCTCGTCCAGGGAGGCTTGCTTGCGGTTGAGGTCTAGCAGCAGCGGCCCGGCAACAATAGTCGATTGAGTAAAACCGCTGGAGCGGCGCAGCAAGGCGTTCATGCGCGCCTCCAGCTCTTCGAACTGGAACGGCTTGACCACGTAGTCGTCGGCCCCGGCCGCCAGGCCTTCCACCTTGTCCTGCCAGTTGCCGCGGGCGGTGAGGATCAGGATCGGGAAGGTCTTGGTCTGGGTGCGCAACTGGCGAATCAGGTCCAGGCCGCCCATACCGGGCAGGCCAAGGTCGATGATCGCCAAGTCATGGTTGAATTGGCCGGTCTGGTACAGGGCTTCTTCGGCATTGGCCACGGCTTCGACCACATGCCCGCTGTCGGTCAGGCGGGTAAACAGGTGATGACGCAGCAGCGCCTCATCTTCCACCACCAGCAATTTCATAAGGTTCTCCACTGCAATTCAACTAGCCGACAGGGGGATATCATAGCGGCCCTGCAGCTCTTGGGGGCGCAGTTTTATGCCATTGTAGTGGCCGGTCAGGTGCGCGTAGCCGCTGCGATAGTCGGGTTGCGCAGGGGTAGCGCCCAGGGCCTGGCCCCACGGCGCGGCCTGGGTGCCGGCGTCTTCGAAGCTGACACGATGGATCAGGTTGCTGGATTTCTTGGTTTTCTCGCTGCCAAAGGCCGCAAAGGCGCCATCGGACGCCTGCACGCCAGCAGTGGCGCCAAGCATGGTCAAGGCCAACATCAGCTTTTTGATCGCAGTCATGGTGGTTACCTCATACGCGTTTGGGCTGTGGGGTCCAGACTACGCAGGCGCCCCTGAACTCCCCCTGAACAGGCTCTGAACCGCAGCTGAACCGCACCGGGCTATCCACTGGCCCGCCAACTCGGCAAAATACCGCGCATGACGCCCCTACCCGCTTGCTGCACCCCACTCGATGATCATTGGCCGTTGCCGGTTCCCTTGCCGGGCACGGTGTTTTTGAGCACGCGATTCGACCCAGCTTTATTGAGCCCGGGCGATTTCCAGCGCTGCGATGTACCGCCGCCGGCGAGCATCCAGCGCTCGGTCGCCAAGCGCCAGGCGGAATTTCTCGCCGGCCGCCTGTGCGCGCGCGAAGCACTGCAACGACTCGATCATCTGCACTGCATCCCGGCCATTGGCGAAGACCGCGCCCCGGTCTGGCCAGGGCATATCAGTGGTTCCATCACCCACAGCACCGGACACGCTGCGGCGATTGTCGGGCACAAGGCGCAATGGCGCGGGCTGGGCATGGACCTGGAGCACCTGCTGTCACCGGAAAGGGCGGACCGCCTGGCCGGGGAGATCCTGACCGCCGATGAGCTGCAGCGCATGGCCGCCCTGCCCCGTGAGCAACAGGCCTTGCTGGTGACGCTGACGTTTTCGGTGAAGGAGAGCCTGTTCAAGGCGCTCTATCCGATCGTGCACAAGCGCTTTTATTTCGAGCATGCCGAGGTGTTGGAGTGGTCAGCGGCTGGGAGAGTGCGTCTGCGGTTGCTGACCGATCTTTCGCAAGAGTGGGGCCATGGCAAAGAGCTGGAAGGGCAGTTTGTGGTGCAAGGGGAGCAGTTGTTGAGCCTGGTGGCTGTCGCAATGTAGGAGCGAGCTTGCTCGCGAAAAACTCACAGGCGCCGCGTTTATTCAGGCAGCACGCGTTATCGTTGAGGTTTTTCGCGAGCAAGCTCGCTCCTACAGTTGGGTTTCAGGGCTTATCCTGATCCCTGGGCCAGCTCAGGCTGAAGCACGCCCCGCCCAGGTTATTGCTCTTGCTGATCAACGCCCGCCCGCCGTGCCAATAGATAATCCGCCGCACGATCGACAACCCCAGGCCATGCCCGCCAGAGGCGCGGGTACGGCTGTCATCCAAGCGCAGGAACGGCGTGAAGATCCGCTCCCAGGCGCTTTCCGGCACGCCGGGGCCGTCGTCTTCCACATCGATGCGACAACGCACCTGCCCTACCTGATAACTGATCAGCACCTGGCCCTTGGCATGGCGCATGGCGTTACTCACCAGGTTTTGCAGGGCGCGGTGCAGGTAGCGCGGCTCGGCATCGACCCAGGCGTCATCCCAATGCGCCGAGGACAGGCAAATACCCCGGGTGACGGTGACCTGCGGGCGCAATGGCGATAATTCGCCAATCACCTGGTCGAGCAATGCATTCAGGTCCACGCGCTGGAAATTCAGCTCCGGCGCACCCTGCTCCAAGCGGGCATAAGTGAGCATCTCGTCCACCAGGCCATCGAGGTCCTGGATATCGCCATCCATGCCTTCCAGGTATTTGCGTCGCGCTTGCGGCGTGGCGGCGTCACCGATCATCTCCAGGCCAAAGCGCAGGCGCGCGACCGGTGTGCGCAGCTCGTGAGACACCGCGCGAACCAACTCGCGCTGAATCGCCAGCAATTGCTGCAAGTGCTCAGCCATGCCATTGAAAGCTGCCGCCAGGCGCCCGACCGAATCGGCGCCGCGAGCCGGCACGCGCACTTCCAGGTTGCCCTTGGCGATACGCGTGGCCGCCGCCTCCAGACCTTTGAGCCGGCGCTCCAGTTGTCGCACCAGCAGATAGACGATCAAGCCGATCAGGGTAAGACCGATCAAGGTGATCAGGATCAGCCACTGCGCCGGGTAAGGGTTCATCTGGTACAGCGGGCCGATCTCCAGTACCCACGGGGTGCCGACCATCCCGGCAAACACGCGAATCGAATCGCCGCCCTTGCCCAGCGCCATCACCGTATCGCCCTCCGCCACGCGACGACGCTGGTCGTCGTCCATGTCGGCCTGGTCAAGGGCCGTCAAGTGCATTTCAAAACCAAAACCCTTGGCGTGCTTGATGTCGGCCAGACGCTGGGGTTGTTCGGCCACCGGGAAACGCACCAGTTCGTCGGCCAGCAGGTAAATAGTCGCACGGGCCAATTGCTCGCTGATCTGCTGCACCTCGCCGGTAAGCACCAGTTGCTCTTGCTCGCTGACCAACCGCAGCACCCGCGCCGCGTGGGGGCCGGTCTGTTCCACCAGGACCTGGCCGCGTTGCAGGCGGTTGCGCTGGCCCAGGTCCAATTGCGCGTCGGTGAACGTGCGCAGCTCCAGCGGAATGCCCAGCAAACGTTCCCACACCGCCAAAGCGCGCTGGCGTTCAATGGTGCTCATGGGTTGCAGGTTATCGCCCATCAACGCAAAGGTGCCGTGAGCCAGGCGCTCACGGTACTGGCCGCTGCGCACGTCATTGAGCAGGTGCAGCGCCAGGGCGCCGAGCAGCGCCACCAGGATCAGCGCCGCGCACATGCCGCCGTAGATGCGCAGGAAGATCGAGTTCACAGCGGCATATCGGCAGCGGCTTCGGGGACGAACAGGTAGCCTTTGCTGCGGATGGTCTTGATCAGGCGTGGGTGGATCGGATCGTCGCCGATCTTTGGGCGAATGCGCGAGATACGCACGTCAATCGAGCGATCCTGGCCGTCATAACCAATGCCGCGCAGGGCGATGAAGATTTCTTCGCGGGACAGGATGCGCCCGGCGTTCGCAACCAGCAGCCACAAGAGGTCGAATTCCGCGCTGGTCAGTTCGATGCTGCCCTCATGCAACCAGGCTTCGCGCAAGGCATTGTCCACCACCAGCGGACCAAACTGCAGGCGGCGCTGGTTTTCCACTGCAACGGGCAACGCCGCTTCGCTGCGGCGCAGCAGCGCCTGGATACGCGCCAGCAACAAACGCGGGCGCACGGGTTTGCACACATAGTCGTCGGCGCCCATGTCCAGGCCCAGCACCTGGTCCATGTCATCGGTGCGCGCGGTGAGCATCAGGATCACACCGTCATAGCGCTCGCGCACCTTGCGGCAGATGCTCAGGCCGTCTTCGCCGGGCAGCATCAGGTCGAGGATCACCAGGTCCGGCTGCTCGGCGATGATGCGCGCCACGGCCTTGGCACCATCGCCTTCTACCGACACGCGCAGGCCGTTGCTTTCCAGGTACTCACGGGTCAACTCGGCGAGTCGCTCGTCGTCCTCGACGATCAGTATCTGCCAGGCTTCTTGCTCCATGCGCTACCTCGTTGTTATTAGAATTTCTTCTGGCCGACACAATCGAATGTGAAATACGGTCGGTGTGGGAGCTGGCTTGCCTGCGATGGCGGTGGGTCAGCGAGCCTGTGGGTGGCTGATACACCGCCATCGCAGGCAAGCCAGCTCCCACCTATTGATCTTCAGCAGGCATAGCCTGTTTGTCATGTTGTGAGGGCATAACAAAGGCCGATTGTAGCCATGCACCGCCCCTTGAACACAAGCCGGGAAATCCATTCGGTCATGGCGATTTTTTGTGGTAGGGTTCGCGCCCTCAAAATTCCCGCCGGCAGTTTCTACCCGGGAATATTCGGTGACAAACGGTGTAATCCAGTAGTAATGCGGCCTACACGGGTGTTCCATGATTCATACACATTTTACCCACAGCGTTATCCACAGGTAGTGCGTTGCTAAGCCCCCCAAAACGCATTATCTTGTACCTCGGCGCTAAAAAAACCCTACATGTAGGGTTTTCAGCGAAAAGACCAAACACATATCCGGCAAGAAACTCAAGCGCTTTCTTGCTCGTGTTTGGTTGAACCAAAGCATTTTTTGAAAGCCCAAACCGCGCACGCGGATGGCAACCGTTTTCCAGCCCGATTGGCAGAAAACGGTACGGGTGTTGCAGGGCTTGAATGGGGCCACTGTCACCCACCAGGAATACGGCGAAGGGCTCCCCGGCCCCGAACCAAAGACTTCGGCATGGAAGCGGCGCGATGAGCTCCCTTCCTCCTGTCCCGAAGTTGTTATGCCAGGCCCAGGCCTGCTGTAAGTGCTTCAGGACGGAACGGTGGGCACCGTGATGGTGCCCAAATAAATATAGAATGTGGAGACACCCCCTCATGCAAACCGACACAACTCGCGAGAACCCGCAAGGCTCCGTGCCGCAGGCCGCTGATTCGAACCTGGATCTGTCCGCCACTGCACCTGGCCAACTGCGCGTGATCAAGCGTAACGGCACTGTCGTTCCTTATACCGATGACAAAATCACCGTCGCCATCACCAAAGCGTTTCTTGCAGTTGAAGGCGGCACCGCTGCCGCTTCGTCGCGCATCCACGACACCGTTGCCCGTCTGACCGAACAGGTCACCGCGACCTTCAAGCGTCGCATGCCATCGGGCGGCACCATCCACATCGAAGAAATCCAGGACCAGGTCGAACTGGCCCTGATGCGTGCCGGCGAGCAGAAAGTGGCCCGCGACTACGTGATCTACCGTGACTCGCGCGCCAAGGAGCGTGCCGTACGTTCCCCGGCCGAAGAAGCCGCCGTTCAAGCGCACCCGTCGATCCGCATCACCCTGGCCGACGGCAGCTTCGCACCGCTGGACCTGGGCCGCCTGAACACCATCATCACCGAGGCCTGCGAAGGCCTGGAAGAAGTCGACGGTGACCTGATCCAGCGCGAAACCCTGAAGAACCTGTACGACGGCGTGGCCCTGACCGACGTCAACACCGCCCTGGTGATGACCGCCCGTACCCTGGTAGAGCGTGAGCCGAACTACTCGTTCGTGACCGCCCGCCTGCTGATGGACACCCTGCGTGCCGAAGGCCTGGGCTTCCTGAAAGTCGCCGACAGCGCCACTCACCACGAGATGGCCGACCTGTACGCCAAGGCCCTGCCGGCCTACATCGCCAAAGGTATCGAATTCGAATTGCTGAACCCGATCCTGGCCACCTTCGACCTGGAAAAGCTCGGCAAGGCGATCAACCACGAACGTGACCAGCAGTTCACCTACCTGGGCTTGCAAACCCTGTACGACCGTTACTTCATCCACAAGGACGGTATCCGCTTCGAACTGCCGCAAGTGTTCTTCATGCGCGTGGCCATGGGCCTGGCGATCGAAGAGAAGAACAAAGAAGACCGCGCTATCGAGTTCTACAACCTGCTGTCGTCCTTCGACTACATGTCGTCGACCCCGACCCTGTTCAACGCCGGTACCCTGCGTCCACAGCTGTCGAGCTGCTACCTGACCACCGTGCCGGATGACCTGTCGGGCATCTACCACGCGATCCACGACAACGCCATGCTGTCCAAATTCGCCGGCGGCCTGGGTAACGACTGGACACCGGTGCGCGCACTGGGTTCGTACATCAAGGGCACCAACGGCAAGTCCCAGGGCGTCGTACCGTTCCTGAAAGTGGTGAACGACACCGCCGTTGCCGTGAACCAGGGTGGCAAGCGCAAAGGCGCTGTGTGTGCCTACCTGGAAACCTGGCACATGGACATTGAAGAGTTCATCGAGCTGCGCAAGAACACCGGTGATGACCGTCGTCGTACCCACGACATGAACACCGCCAACTGGATCCCGGACCTGTTCATGAAGCGCGTCTTCGATGACGGCAAGTGGACCCTGTTCTCGCCATCCGAAGTACCGGACCTGCACGACCTGACCGGCAAGGCCTTCGAAGAGCGCTACGAGTACTACGAAGCCCTCACCGAGTACCCAGGCAAGGTCAAGCTGTTCAAGACCATCCAGGCCAAAGACCTGTGGCGCAAAATGCTGTCCATGCTGTTCGAAACCGGCCACCCATGGTTGACCTTCAAGGACCCATGCAACCTGCGCAGCCCGCAGCAGCACGTGGGCGTGGTCCACAGCTCGAACCTGTGCACCGAGATCACCTTGAACACCAACAAGGACGAGATCGCCGTTTGCAACCTGGGCTCGATCAACCTGCCGAACCACATCGTCAACGGCAAGCTGGACACCGTAAAGCTTGCACGCACCGTCAACACCGCCGTACGCATGCTCGATAACGTCATCGACATCAACTACTACTCGGTGCCACAGGCGCAGAACTCCAACTTCAAGCACCGCCCGGTTGGCCTGGGGATCATGGGCTTCCAGGACGCTTTGTACCTGCAGCACATTCCTTACGGCTCCGATGCAGCCGTCGAGTTCGCCGACAAGTCCATGGAAGCGGTCAGCTACTACGCGATCCAGGCTTCCTGCGACCTGGCAGACGAGCGTGGCGCCTACGAGACGTTCCAGGGTTCGCTGTGGTCCAAGGGCATCCTGCCGCTGGATTCGCAACAGATCCTGATCGAAGCCCGTGGCCAGAAGTACATCGACGTTGACCTGAACGAAACCCTGGACTGGGCGCCGGTACGTGCCCGTGTGCAGAAAGGTATTCGTAACTCCAACATCATGGCCATCGCGCCGACCGCCACCATCGCCAACATCACTGGCGTGTCGCAGTCGATCGAACCGACCTACCAGAACCTGTATGTGAAATCGAACCTGTCTGGCGAATTCACCGTGATCAACCCATACCTGGTTCGCGACCTCAAAGCCCGCGGCCTGTGGGACTCGGTCATGATCAACGACCTGAAGTACTACGACGGTTCCGTGCAGCAGATCGAACGCATCCCGCAAGAACTCAAAGAGCTCTACGCGACCGCGTTCGAAGTGGACACCAAGTGGATCGTTGACGCCGCCAGCCGTCGTCAGAAATGGATCGACCAGGCCCAGTCCCTGAACCTGTACATCGCCGGCGCCTCGGGCAAGAAGCTGGACGTGACCTACCGCATGGCGTGGTACCGTGGCCTGAAAACCACTTACTACCTCCGTGCCCTGGCCGCGACCAGCACCGAGAAGTCGACCATCAACACCGGTAAGCTGAACGCTGTTTCCAGCGGTAACCACGGTGATGACTCGGTACTCGCAGCGCCAGCCGGCCCGGCACCTGTGCCAAAGGCCTGCGCGATTGACGAACCCGATTGCGAAGCTTGCCAATAAGCTGAGCCAGTCCAGGGGGATTGCCCCTCTGGTTTGAAAAAGCCCGATAGACCCCGACTGCATAGGGTTTATCGGGCTTTTTGCTTATCGCCTTAGAGAAACGCGTACGCAATACCTTGCTTGGGCGCGCCACCTCTGCGCCCCCACAACTCCACCCGCCCGTCGATGACCGCCATCGAATGGCGATCGTAGGCCACGACACCGAGCTTGCCGCTCGCCAGCTCACTGCTTGAAGACTGCCTGTATAGCCCTTTCAACCCCAGGCGATCCAATGCTTCGTGGGGCATTTCGCCGTTGTTCAAACTTTGCATCGCGTGGGCGAAGCTTCTTTTGGATTGACTAGGGTTGTCGTCCAGGCCATTACCTTCAATCTGTGCCCGCTTGGCGCTCGCTGCGAACATGAAGTTGGCATCCGTCATCATCCCCGGATTGTCCCCCTTGAACTGCGCATACCTGGCCGCCTGCTTTAATTCATCCTTGGATAGATTAAGTTCGAAGCCGTCGCGCATCTTCACGTGATAACCGTCTGCCGTCTCTTTTACCTCCTTGAAAACGTCGGTGGGTTTCTGGCCGAACTTCATCATTGCGCCCTTTATCGCTGACACCGTGACGCAGTTGCCATCGGGCCCCTGGCTGAATCCACTCCAGATGTTGTCCGGCTTTTTCCCTGGGTTACTTTGATCAGGCTTGTAGTTAAAGTGCTTGGAACCTTCGGTAATCGGCAGATTACTCATGGGCTCGCTGGGCCCGAAATTACCGGGGCTTGGCCTGCCCCCACCGCCCCCACCACCGCCACCACCTGGCGACGGGCGAGGAGAAGGCGGCGAAGGTGTGGGTGATGTATCGTCGATTTCCGGAAACCATTGCTTCATCAGACGGCGCAGCATCTCCAGCCAGGAGACGTCCGCCTTCGCCATCAACTCCTGCATGATCTCCTTGAATTTCTCATCACCCAGCTCTTCGCGCTTCTCGTTCAACTTGTCACGAATGTCTTGGACGGTTTGGCTCTTGGATGTTTTCTCGGCATCTCTCAACTCATTGAGCAGTTGCCTCACCGATTCAGCATCAGAGGACTTGCCTCCCCCGGGCTCATCCGACTGACTTTTGCGTCTGTATAGACCGGCGCTGTAGTTATTCAGAACAAACCAATGGCTGCCTGCTGGCACCCCTTCCCACTGCTTGTACATCGCCATACCTCTCTCCCGCTGATCGATGGGCGACAGGCGCCCGTGCCCCGTACGTGGCGCAATGGGCGGTGGGCGTTCCAGCAGTAAGGCGAGGTGAAACAAGCGGTAAACTAGTAACGCGCGCGCACAAAAAAGCCCCTCGATCGAGGGGCCTTTTTGTGTGCGGGTATTAGCGCGGTGGCATCAGGTCATCTGAATGATGGTCTGCATGATGGTGCTTTGGGTGGAGATGGTCTTGGCGTTCGCCTGGTAGTTGCTCTGGGCCTTGATCAGGTCCACCAGCTCGCTGGTCAGGTTGACGTTGGAGTTCTCCAGGGAGTTGGCCACGATCGAACCCAGGGTACCGGCTTGCGGGTTGTCATAACCCGGCTGGCCCGAGGCGAAGGTCTCTTTCCAGGTGGTCGCACCGGCTGGCTGCAGGCCCTGCTCGTTGTTGAAGCTGGCCAGGGAGATCTGGCCGATGGCCTTGCTCTGCTGGTTGCTGAAAGTGGCGAACAGGACCCCGCTGCCGTCGATTTTCAGGCCGGTGATCTGGCCGGTGGCATAGCCATCGGTGACCGGAGGGTTACGGTAGGTGGCCGAGTTGTACTGGGTAATGTTGGCCATGTTGATGGCGATACCACCCGGGTTGGCATCCGCACCGTTAGCCTTCCATACGCCGTCAGTTACCTTTCCGGGAACCCAACCGGCAACGGTGAGGGTCTTGTCGGACACACCATTGGTGACGACGGTAGTCAGATTGCCAGCGCCGTCAAAGGTCAATGTCGACGGCACAGGTGGCGTCGAAGGGGTGCCGGTCGGAGCCGAACCATCGGGGTTGCGACCGTCAATCAGGGTATAGGCATTCCACTTGTTGCCGTCGGTTTTCACCAGGTACTGCACCATCGGGTGCGCGTTACCTTGGGAGTCGTACAAGGTGGTGCTGTACTGGGTAGTGAAGGTTTCGGTCTTGGTTGGATCAAACGGCTTGGCCGTCTGGTCGATCACCGGCTCCGAGGAGTTCAGGTTGCTGGTGGAGTCGACCTTGGTGGACGCCTTGGGCGGCAGGTTCGCCAGATTCAGTTGCAGGTCGACCAAGCCACCCTTGCTGATCTTGCCATTATCGTCCGCGGCATACCCTTGCAGGCGGGAAGTGCCGGTGTTGTTGGTGATGTAGCCGTCCTTGTCCGCACGGAAAGCGCCGCTACGGGTGTACTCCAGCGAACCGTCGCTGCCCTTCTGTACGAAGAAGCCACCGCCCTGGATCGCCATGTCGAGGATGCCGCCGCTGCCGTTGACGTCGCCCTGGGTGAACTGCTGGGACACCGCCGCCAGGTTCACACCATTGCCGATGCTGTTCTGGCCAGTGCCCAGCTTGGAAGCCGCGTAGATATCGGCGAATTCCGCACGGGATGACTTGAAGCCAGTGGTCGCGACGTTGGCGATGTTGTTGCCGGTCACGTCCAGTTGTTTGTTGGCCGCATAGAGGCCGCTAAGGCCGATATTAAAAGACATGTTTCTCTCCCTCTGCCGTATTTAGCCGGCTCTATGTACCGATAGTCTGAATTTGCGACAGCTTGACGCTGCCCATGCCGCCTGCAAGGTTGAGCAGCATTTCGCCGCCGGTCTTGCTCAGGGTCACGCTGGTGACCGTGGCGGGCAGCGAAGTGGTCAAGGCCACTGCGTCGCCTTTGTCGTTCTTGGTGGTGGCATTGAAGGTGTAGGTGCCAGCTGGGGCAACCTCGCCCTTGTCGTTCTTGCCATCCCAGATAAAGCTCTGGGTACCGGCACTCTGGGCGCCCATGTCAACGGTGCGCACCACATTGCCGTCTTTGTCGGTGATCTTGACGGAGACATTGCCCACCGCCGAGGTTACTGCCACCGAACCGGTCATGCTCTTGCTGGTATCCACCATGGCCTTGTCGGTCTGGATGATGATCGAGCGCCCCACCAGCGACGAAGCCTGCAGCGCCTGCGACGAGCTGAAGTTGCTGGAGATGTTGTTCACCGAGTCGTTCAGGGTATTGATGCCTTCCAGGCTGCTGAACTGTGCAAGCTGCGCGACGAACGCGCCGTTGTCCTGGGGCGACAGCGGATTCTGGTTTTTCAGCTGGGTGACGAGCAGTTGCAGGAACGCATCCTTGCCCAGCGACTGGTTGCCCGTCGCCGTCTTGGAAGCGTCGCTGACGCTGCTGTTGTTCGTCGCAGTCTTGACCTTGGAATTGAAAAGGTCCTGAACCGCCGTGTTGTTTGACGTATCAACGATGGCCATTATTTGGCGCCCCTTATCACTGACCCAGGGTCAGAACCTTCTGCATCATGGTTTTGGCGGTGTTCATCATTTCCGCGTTGGTCTGGAACGAGCGACTGGCAGAGATCATGTCAGCCATTTCCTCGACCACGTTGACGTTGGGGTAGTAGACGTAGCCCTTTTCGTTCGCGGCCGGATGGTTGGGCTCGTAACGGGCCTCCAGGTTGCTCTGGTCTTCAACCACGCCCAACACCTGCACACCGGAGCCGGCGGCGTCCTGGCTCTGGAACAACGAATCGCTGCCGCTTGCCTGCCCCCCCTGGAACATGGTGGCGAACACCGGGTGGCGGGCGCGATAGGTTTGGTCAATGCTCGAGGAGACGGTTTCGGCGTTGGCGATGTTACTGGCGACGGTGTTCAAACGCGTGGTCTGCGCGCTCATGCCACTGCCGGCAATATTGAAAACACTGGACAGGGACATGGCTTACTCTCCGCGCAGGGCTGACATCAGCCCTTTGAATTTGCTGTTGAGCAGGGTGAAGCTGGCCTGGAAGTTCACCGAGTTTTCGGCGTAGTTCGATTGCTCCAGCTGGGCGTCGACGGTGTTCTGGTCGATCGACGGCTGCATCGGTGTGCGATACAGCAGCGACTCGTCACCCTTGCTCAGGCCTTGCGCTTCAATATGACGGCTGTTGGTCATATTCAAGGCGAAGGTGCCGTTCTTGGTCTTGTCCTGTTGTGCGGCGAGCACAGCGGAGAAGTCCAAGTCCCGAGCCTTGTAGTTCGGGGTGTCGGCGTTGGCAATGTTGTTGGCCAGGACTTCGGCACGCTGGGCGCGGAAGCCCAGGGCTTGTTCGTGGATACCGAGCGCTTTATCGAAGCTGATGCTCATGGCGGAAACCTTTAGGCTGACCTGCTGTTCGTTAGCAGGGTTATAGCAAGGTGCATGCCAATCTTGCGGGAGCCCGTATATCAAGGGCTTCGAGGGAAGTTGCCGGCGACTATGCCAGAAAAGCGGCAAGCGATTTCCGCGTAGTGCCAGTAAAGCGGCAATGGGGCTTGCCGCTTTACTCCAGCTTGCCGAGAAAAAAATGTGGGAGCTGGCTTGCCTGCGATGGCGCAGTACCTGCCGACCTATTCATCGACTGACACACCGCCATCGCGGGCAAGCCCGGCTCCCACAGTTTTTATTGCATACATCCAGACTACTTGGCCTGGTAGATGATCCCAGGGCTGCATTGCACCATCTGGAAGTGATCCGGCAGCCCATTGAGCGCCTCGGAAGCACCGAGGAACAGATAACCTCCGCGCTTGAGGGTGCCGTGGATGCGCAACAGGATGTCTTTCTTCACTTCAGCCGAGAAATAGATCAGCACGTTGCGGCAGAACACCATGTCGAACTTGCCCAGGCTGGCGTAGCTGTCGAGCAGGTTGAACGAGCGAAATTCGACGCGGTTCTTGATCGGCGCCTTGATCGCCCAACGCCCTGCCCCTTTGGGATCGAAGTAGCGTTGCAGGCGTTCCTGGGACAAGCCTCGGCCCAGGGCCAGGCTGTCGTACTCACCGGTCTTGCAGTTGGTGAGCATGGTGCCGGACAAGTCCGTGGCCACAATTTGCGCGCCGGCTTTCAACTGGCCGATGTTGGTTCGCTCGAACTCGTCGATGGACATCGAGATCGAGTACGGCTCCTGCCCCGAAGAACAGGCCGCCGACCAGATACGCAGGCGCTGGCCCGGGCTGGCCTTGATGGCTTCGGGCAACACTTTGTTCTTGAGCACTTCAAAGGGATAGGTATCGCGAAACCATAAGGTTTCGTTGGTGGTCATGGCATCGACCACCATTTCCTTGAGCCCACTGCGCGGCTGACCCTGGATCCGCTGGACCAACTCACCCAGGGATTTGATGCCCTGCTGTTCCATCAGCTTGTTGAGGCGGCTGGATACCAGGTACTGCTTGTTTTCACCGAGCAATATGCCACAGGCTTTTTCCAGGAAGACCCGGAACTGTTCGAAATCCAAATTACCCGTAGACAATGATGCCGCCTCTTAAATCGTGTGACCGCCGGGGGACATCCCCTAGCCGTGATCTGCTGCCTTGATCCGGTCGACTACCCGGGATGCGAGGTCATCAGGACGGAATTTGGCCAGAAAGTCATCCGCACCGACCTTCTTGACCATTGCCTGATTGAATACCCCCGACAACGAAGTATGCAGGATGATATGCAATTTTTGCATGCGTGGATCGTTACGTATCTCGGCCGTGAGCGTGTAGCCATCCATTTCCGGCATCTCGATGTCAGAGATCATCATCAAGAATTCTTCTTCGGGCTTCTTGCCCTCGTCCGCCAGCTTGCGCAGGTAATCCAGGGCTTGGCGCCCGTCATTGAGGGCCACCACCTCCACCCCGACGGTTTGCAGGCAACGTGTGACTTGCTTGCGCGCTACGGAAGAGTCGTCCACGGTCAACACGCGCAACGAAACCGCCTTGTGTGCCGTTTCGGCATCCACCACACCGACGGAGATGGTTTCCGAGGTGGGGGCCACTTCGGCGAGGATCTTCTCCACGTCGATGATTTCCACCAACTGGTTGTCGACCCGCGTCACCGCCGTCAGGTAGTGATCGCGCCCCGTGCCCTTGGGCGGCGGATGGATCTCTTCCCAGTTCATATTGACGATGCGCTCCACCGAGCGCACCAGGAAACCCTGGGTCTTGGTGTTGTATTCGGTGATGATCACGAAAGGGTTCTGGCGGTCTTGCAAACCCGCGGCCCCCGTGGCCATTGCCAGGTCAAGAATCGGGATGGTCGCGCCACGAATGTTGGCCACGCCACACACTACCGGACTGGACTTGGGCATGATCGTCAATTTGGGACATTGCAGCACTTCACGCACTTTAAACACGTTGATGCCATACAACTGATTGCCATCCAGGCGGAAAAGCAACAACTCCAGGCGATTCTGCCCTACCAGCTGTGTGCGCTGGTTTACTGAATCCATTACACCTGCCATGCCCAGACTCCTAAATCCTAGGGGTACGACGCGTACCCAACACTAAACGGCACGAGCTTTGCTATTTACTGAGTATGGATATTAAAACGACAGTTTCCCGACACCCTGGCCGCTCACGCTACCGCAGACTGCTCTGCGCCGCGCTGGCGCTGCTTGTCTCGGGCCTGGGCGTCACGGCCCGCGCCGACAACGTTACCTTGCCTGATCTACTTATCGGCGTCACCCAAGGCTTTCTTGAGTTCACTGTAGAAGATTATCTGGCGACCACCCAGACGCCGGGGCGTTATGAAATCCAGGTCAACCAGTTGGACCCCCGTTTGCGCATGCCACTGTGCGACAAGGAATTGACAGCCACCCTGGAAAGCCCCGCCCAGCCCATCGGCCGTGTGACCGTAAAGGTGCGCTGTGAGGGCGCCTCGCCCTGGACGGTTTTTGTACCGGCTCAGGTCAAGCTGTTTCGCGACGTGGTGGTCGTGGCGAGACCGTTGAAGCGCACCGGCATCATCGGCTACGACGATGTGGCGTTGCGCGAGCGGGACATCAGCCTGATCAACCAAGGCTACCTGACGTCGCTGGACCAGGCCGTCGGGCAGAAACTCACCCGGCCAGTGGTCACCGACCAAGTCCTCACGCTGGTTCATCTGGAACAGGCCGAGGTGATTCGCAAGGGTGACCAGGTGGTGATTTCCGCCAGCAGTGGCGGCCTGAACGTCAGGATGCCGGGAGAGGCGTTGTCCAATGGCGGCATGAGCGAACAGATCCGTGTCAAGAACCTCAACTCCAATCGCGTGATCAAGGCGCGAGTCACCGCGCCAGGTCAGGTCGAGGTGGCGCTATAGATGACTGGAATCAAATGCCAGCTTTTCCTACACTGTGTGCTGGATATTGAGCCGAACAGGTTTATTGTCAATCGAGCCTAAAGTTTGCCCGGGTATGGCCGAAAACATGGCAAGCGTCCAAATACCCAGAGGTTTTTCAACATGGTCATTGATTTCAGTCGTTTGAATAACGCCCCGGCCTTGCCCGGCAATACGCGCACCGGCGGTGCCAAGGACAGCGTAGAAGCCAAGCCGCAGCCCTTGCCTGCCAAAGCAGAGCAGGCCGCCGCCAGCCAGAGTGGGGAATCGGTACACCTGAGCAATGAGGCTCAACAGTTGCAAAAGGTCACTGACTCGCTGCGCGATCAACCCGTCGTCAATAAAGCCCGCGTGGCCGAGTTGAAACAGGCGATCGCCGATGGCAGCTATAAAGTCGACAGCAACCGTGTAGCCAGCAAGCTGCTCAACTTCGAAGCCGAGCGCTAGGCAAAGGCCTGCGCAGGGCTTTTGGACGCTTAAAACCCAAGGCCAGCCATGCACCACGACGAACATTTGCTCCAACTGATCATTGATGATCTGGCGCCGACGCAACAATTGCTCGAGCTGCTTAAGGAAGAATCCCTGGCCTTGTACGGCCGGGATATGCGCTTGCTGGAAGAAATCCTGGCGCGCAAACAATCGCTGATTGTCTTGCTTGAACAGCATGGCAAAAAGCGCAGTGAGATTCTGATCAGCCTGGGTCTGCCTGCCGATCATGATGGCCTGGCACAACTGGCCAGCCACTCTTCAGTTGGCGATCAACTGCTGGCACAAAGCAAAGAACTCAATCATTTGCTTGCCCAGTGCCAGGAAGCCAACCTGCTCAACGGTCAGTCGATCCAGCTTCAGCAAGCCACGACCGCCAATCAGCTGCGCATACTGCACGGCGGAGAGCCTCCGGCCCTTTACAACGCCCAAGGCTCCACCTCACGCCTGGTCAAGCCAAGCACCCGCAGCCAAGCCTGACGCCGGTTTACAGCGTGGCCTATCCAAGGCGCGCTACATACTGGCAAAATGCCGGTTCTTGCGTGTAGTCGTATTTTGCCTGGAGATGGAAGAACCGTGTTCAACGCCCTTAATGCGGAAGATGCACCGCAGCCACCCAAGGTGCTCACCACGCCTCTGGAAATCGCCAGCACGTTGCGGATGCTGCAAGAAAGCCATGACCCACTGATCATCACTTTCCACGAACGCAGCCAGCGCTTCCAGAGCTACCTGGTGGACATCGACCGGGACAGCAAGACGCTGGTACTGGACGAAATGATTCCCCGTGACGGTGAACGCTATCTTGAGAATGGCGAAGCCTTCCGTATCGAAGGTTTCCATGAGGGTGTGCGGGTTGCCTGGGAAAGCAATGGCACGTTGACCATCAGCGAAAAAGGCGGCCACCGCATCTACAGCGGCAGCCTGCCCGGCGAAGTGGTTTACCACCAACGACGCAATGCCTTCCGCGCCGCTCTTAAGCTCGCGCAATTGGTGGACATTCAGTTGGGTGGCGAGAAGCTCAAGGCGCCTATCAGCGGTAAGCTGCTGGATATCTCGGCAACCGGCTGCAAATTGCGCTTTGAAGGCGATATCTCCGAGCGTCTGCAGTTGGGCCAGGTCTATGACCGCTTTATCGCTGCCCTGCCCTTCGGCAGCATGACCACCTCTGTGGAACTGCGCTACCTGCACTTCGAAGACAAGATCAACACCACCTTTGCCGGCGTGCGCTTTCACAACATGAGTGGTTTGGTGCAGCGCCAAGTGGAGCGCTTTGTCTACCAATTACAACGTGAAGCTCGGCGCTTCGATAAAGACGACGATCTTTAAGCGTTAGACGCTGAGATAAAAAAACGGGCAGATCCTGATGGGATCTGCCCGTTTTTTCGTTCAGGGGCGTGCCCTGCTTAAGTCATGGGGATGCTCGTCCGGGTCTGGTGGCTCGTGCGACTCTTCGCTCGTCGGCTCCTCGGTTTCAGGGGCGGGCTCTGGATCAGGCACAGTCACTTGCATCTGCTCCTGTACCACCTGCTCATCCACCCGCGGGTCAAGGGCAGCCACCAAGGGCGAACTGGACATGCTGTCGGGCATTGCCACGTGATGCAGCGGTGCGTCGTCGACCTGATGCAGGTTGGTCACAGCCTTGGGTCGAATGCGCCACACCAGGATCAACGCACATAAGCTGAAAAACGCATAGAGCATCTGGCTGCCGAATAGCTTCATCACCACACCTGCCAACAGCGGCCCCACGCTGGCGCCAATCCCGTAGGTCACCAGCAACATGGCCGTCAGTGACACCCGACGATCGCCTTCCACATGGTCGTTGGAAAAGGCCACAGCCAAAGGGTAAAGACAGAACTGCACCAGCGAACAGAAGAAGCCTGCCACGAACAGTACTTCCAACGGTACCTGCGTCATGATTGCCAACGGCAAGGCCGTCACCGCCAGGCACAAGGCAAAGCAGCGAATCAGCAGCGCACGATCATAGCGGTCCGACAACCAGCCCAGCGGCCACTGCACGACCAATCCAGCAAAAATGCAGCTACCCATGAACAGGCCGACTTGCTCAGTTGTCAGGCCCTGCTGAGAGGCGTAGAGCGGTGCCAAGCCGTAGAACGAACCGACGATCAACCCAGCACCCAACACGGTGCTGAGCGACTGCGGCACGCGCTTGATAAAAAAGCGCGGCTCCATCGGGGCCGGGTGCAGTGGAGCCGGGTGAATGCGCCGGGTCATGGCCACCGGGACCAGGCACAGCGCGAAGCACAGCGCCACGAGCATTAACAGCTCAAGCCCCAGATGGGGATGCATGACCAGGATCAACTGGCCCAGTACCAGCCCAAGGTAGGACGCAATCATGTAGCCGCTGAACACTACGCCACGCTGCTTGGCATCCGCCTGCTCATTGAGCCAACTCTCGATAACCATGTACTGGCACATCATCCCCAAGCCCACGATCATCCGCAGCACAATCCAGGCTGGCAGCCAATCAACCAAACCGTGACCCAGCACTGCTGCGCCGACGATCCCCGCGCAGGTGGCGTAAGCACGAATATGCCCGACCCGGGCAATCAGGCGGTGCCCGAGCTTGCCGCCCAGCACCAAGCCAAAATAGTTGGCAGCCATCAGCGCACCGACCCACAAGCTGTCGACATTGTCTGCTGCCAGACGCAAAGCCAGATAAGTACTAAGCAGGCCGGAGCCGATCAGCATCATCAAGGAGGCGAAATAAAGGGCTCGAAAAGATTTCCAGATCTGGCGCATCGGCGTTCCGAGCGGCTCCTTGCGGTAAGGGGTAGGGCTATCAGCATGATAGTCCGGGGCAGTTGAATCCGGACAGGCGGCAGAGCCTGTTTACGGGGATTATTTTGTTTCACAGCTCAGACGCCACATGGGTGTCTGTGAGGTACATAACCGTGGAGATAAATACACGGCGCACCACCTGTGAACCTTGATCACACGCAAGGTTCGACTCGTATTAGGGTATCTGCACAAAAGATTTCGATAGAACACTGTGCAAGCTTCGCAGGCGTCCGACTTTCAAGCGCCCAAAACAAAACCCCAACTGCTTTCGCAATTGGGGTTTCGGAATTTAATC
>NZ_JASBQZ010000062.1:0-21896 GCF_029960685.1 Pseudomonas sp. AL10 | reverse complement strand
AAAAGCAGATCAAGAGCGACTCGCTTCGCATCGTGGTTACCGTCCGCTGCTACAGTCCACTAAGTTGTGTAGATACCTATGGTCATCGCAGGCAAGCCAGCTCCCACATATCGCAGTTGTTCATCATAGGGTATAGGCGATGCCCACCTGCACGGTACGCGGTGCACCGGGGTAGGCGTAGATATTGCCGAACGCGCCCTCTTCATACTCGCGGTTGAACAGGTTCTTCACATCCAGGTTCAGACGCACCCGCTCATTGACCTTGTAGTAGCCGAGCAAGTCGACCACGGTATAAGCGTCCATGGAGAATGCCGTGTTAGCAGTCTGGCCGGCGCGCTGGTCGACGTACTTGCCGCCGACGCCCAGGCCCAGGCCTTTGAGCGCGCCGTCCTGGAACTCGTAGACGTTGAGCAGGCTGAAGCTGTTGCGCGGGATGTTCATCAAGCGAGTGCCGGAGCGCAGGGTGGTGTCGCGAGTAACTTCGGCATCCACATAGGCGTAGCCGCCGATCACGCGCCATTCGGGTGTGAGGTTGCCTGCCACGTTGAGGTCGAACCCGCGACTGCGCACCTGGCCAGCTGCGACGTTGAAGGTGTTGGTGGTATCAGCCGGGTCGACAGCCAGCACGTTTTTCTTTTCGATCTGGTAGATAGCGGCGTCGATGCTCAGTTGGCGGTCAAGCGCTTCCCATTTAATGCCCATCTCGTAGGATTTGCCTTTCTCCGGCGCAAAACTAACACCTTCGCGGCTAGCACCGGTGTTGGGCTTGAACGAACGCGCGGCATCGGCATACACCGCGACGGTGTCGGTGAGGTCGTAGATCACACCCACACGCGGGGTGACGGCGTTGTCCGCGGCCTGCCAGCTTTTACCTACATAGTTCTGGTAATCGTGCTCGAAACGCTCAAAGCGCGCACCGGCCAGTACTTTCAAACGCTCAGTGAGGGCAACCTGGTCCTGCACGAAAGCGGCGTAGGTCTTGAGGTTCTCTTTATCATGGGTCGGCGTACGGGTCAGCGCCGGACGGGTTTGACCGTACACCGGATCAAAGATATCGATCGGGTAAGTACCCGCAACGGCGCTTGAACGCTGGATGATCGATTTGTAGTCGTAATCCTCGTACTCGATACCGGTGAGCAGCGTGTGATCGAAGCCGCCAGTGGAGAAATGCCCGGTCAAGTTGAGCTGGTAATCCTTGTCGGTCCATTCCAGCTTGCGATAGTTGAAGTTGCGTTGCAGGGTGCGGCCATCGGCGCCCAGGCTGCCCGGCCCGTTGGCTTCGATGGCATTGCCTTTCAAACTGCCGTCCAACCACTGGAAACCGCCGCCCAGGGTCCAGTTGTCGCTCAGTGCATGCTCGAAACGCAACTGCGCCATGTTGTTGTCGTTGTGCAGCTTGCCAGCGTCCTTGTCGCCCCAGAAAGTGTCACGGGATGGCGTGCCACGCTGGTTGGGGAAACGCGTCAGGCCGCGGTCCAGCGGGTGGTTGTTGCGCATGAAATCGCCTTCGAAGGTCACCTTGGTGTCATCGGTGGCCTGCCAGGTGATCACCGGCGTCACGCCGTAGCGTTCCGTCTCGACGTGATCGCGGAAGGTGTCGCCGCCCTCGCCCACCACGTTCAGGCGATAGGCCAGGCGGCCTTCTTCATCCAGCGGGCCGGAGGCATCCAGGGTGCCGCGCTTCATGCCCTGGTCATTGAGCTGGCTGCCCAGGGTGACGGTACGTTCAGCCAGCGGCTGCTTGGACACCACGTTGAAGGTACCGCCTGGATCGCCACGGCCGTAGAGCATGGTCGCGGGGCCGCGCAGCACTTCCAGACGCTCGATGGTGTTGGCGTCCGGCATGTTCGGATAACCGCGGTTGATCGGGAAACCGTTGCGGTAGAACTCACCGGTGGTGAAGCCGCGCACGGTAAAGGTGGTCAGGCCCTGGCCGCCAAAATTGTTGGCACGGCCCACCCCGCCCGCGTAATCGAGGGCATCCTGCAGGCGCGTTGCACCGAGGTCTTCGACCACGTCCTTGGACACTACGCTGATGGACTGTGGAGTTTCATGAATGGCGGTGTCGGTGCGCGTCGCACTGGCTGAGCGTGTGGCGTGGTAGCCCTGCACGGGGCCTTGGGCCGACTCAAGGTCCGCAGTGGCGGTGACATTGGTCGCTTGCAGCTCAATACTGGCATTCTCGGCAGGCACCTGCTCTGCCCACGCGAAGGGGGAAAACGCCTGGAGCACACAGATGGAAATCAGGGTACGACGCATGGGTGTGGAACCTAGTGAATGAGCCAGATGGGACGGCAAACCTGCCAAGAATTCGCCGCGCATCATATATCACGGCATTCTCGTTTGATATCGGTTCTCATTCGTTATTTTTCGCCGCGCAGGTTCGGGAAAAACAACAGGCGAAAAAAAGCCACTCAATCGAGTGGCTCATGCAACGCGCAGGCGTACCTCAGCGATAGCGTTCCAGCCAATGCGCGTAAGGCGCCGGCAAGGTCCAGGAGGACTTGTCTACGCCCAGCTCCTTGGCGGCAAAGTAGGCCCAATGCGGGTCGGCCAAATGTGCGCGACCTACCGAAACCAGGTCCAGGTGCCCGGCCTGCAACGCGCCTTGTGCCAGTTGCGGCGTGCCGAAGCCCCAGGCCGAGGTCACCGAAATACCGGCTTCACGGCGTACACGCTCAGCAATCGGGCCCATGAAGGCCGGGCCCCAAGGAATGTTGGTGTCAGGAATGGTAAAGCCGACGCTGACGCTCAGCAGGTCCAGGCCACCGTCCTTGAAACGGCGGGCCAGTTCAATGGACTCTGTGAGGGTCTGCTCATCACGGCCGTCGTATTCGATCACGCCGAACCGAGCGGTGAGCGGCAGGTTTTCTGGCCAGACTTCACGCACCGCAGCCAGGGTTTCGAGGAGGAAGCGGCTGCGGTTGTCGAAGCTGCCACCGTAGGCATCGGTACGCTGGTTGGAGTGTTCGGAGAAAAAGCTCTGGCCCAGGTAGCCGTGGGCGAAGTGCAGCTCGATCCATTCAAAGCCGGCATCGCGAGCACGACGAGCCGCGTCGACGAAGTCCTGCTGCACGCGGGCGATGTCTTCCAGGGTCATGGCACGCGGTACGTTGGGCAGGTTGGCACCGAACGCGATAGCAGACGGGGCGATGGTTTCCCAACTGCGAGAATCAGAGGCCGGGATGTGGTCATCACCTTCCCAGGGGCGATTGGCACTGGCTTTGCGACCGGCGTGGGCAATCTGGATGCCCGGCACCGAACCTGCGGCCTTGATGGCTTTGACCATGGGCACGAATGCCTGGGCGTGGGCGTCGCTCCAGATCCCAGCGCAGCCTGGGGTGATGCGTCCTTCAGGGGCGACCGCGGTGGCCTCGACCACCAGCAGGCCGGCACCGCCACGGGCCATGCCGGCCAGGTGGACATGGTGCCAGTCGTTGACCATGCCGTCGTCGGCCATGTATTGGCACATCGGGGGGATAGCAATGCGATTGCGCAAGGTCACATCTTTGAGTTTGAACGGTTCGAACAAAGCCGACATTGAGAACTCCAGGAAGGGGTGGGTGATTCGATAGTTCGATGGTAATCGAACTATGGTATTGAACGCTACCCCCCTGTTATGATCCGCCCCATGCGAGCCTTCAAACACCCTACCCCGCAAGAATTGACGCTTGAGCGTGTGCTGTACGCCTTGAGCGACCCCGTGCGCCTAGACATCGTGCGCTACCTGGCCAACGTGCCAGAGGCCACCTGTGGCGAACTGGACGGAGGGCGGCCCAAGTCCAGCATGTCCCATCACTTCCGGGTATTGCGCGATGCCGGCCTGGTGCACACGCGCAATGTGGGCACCACCCATATGAACTCGTTGCGCCGTGACGAGCTGGAAAGCCGCTTCCCTGGGTTGCTGGCGAGCGTTCTGTCACAGCACTAGACGGCACGCGTCAGGACAAGACCGCCTGTAGCAATGCGCCGTCCAGGTGCACACAGTCCTTGCCATTGCGCTTGGCGCCGTACAGGTTCTTGTCCGCCATCTTGAGTACGGCCGACAACTCGTCGCCTGGCGAAAAACGCGCCATCCCCGCACTGCAGGTGTAATGGTGGGGCGCAGGCACGCTGCTGCGGATCGCCTGCAACAAGTCCAGGGCATAATCACAGGCCACCTCCACATCGTCGCCCTGCAATAACACGCCGAACTCTTCCCCGCCGATCCGTCCAAAGCTGTGGCTGCCCTTGGCGTTTTTCAGGCACAGCGCCATGGCGCGCAGAATCTTGTCCCCCACGTCGTGGCCATACAGGTCGTTTTTTTCTTTGAAACTGTCGATATCCAACATGATGAAGTAGCCGCCCTGCTCCCCACCGAGCAACTTCTCGAAGCTCTGCATAAAGGCGCGCCGGTTGAGGATGGACGTCAGGTAGTCGGTCTCGGCCAAGGCGCGAAACTCGCTTTCCACCAGCAATACCGAACGCAGGTTCTTCAAGTAGGAATAACTCAAGATAAACCCGATGGACACCGACGCCGCGCAGAACAGCAGCAAATACACCTCGGTGCCGGCGTATATATCCGCCTGCATGGGCGGCCACAGGATCAGCCAGATCAATAGCGCATCGGCCAGATAATCCTGGACACTGATAAACAAGATCGCACTGCCCACCACCAGGGTCACGGCCAACGGCAAGCCGTAGATACGCAAATCTTCGTTCAAATGAATCAGATAGGCGAAGCCGACGGACAACAACACCATATAGATGACCCCCAGCACTCGCCAGAGCAGAAAGTTCGCGGTGGTGGCATGTACCCGGCAAACAATCAGCAGGCCGACCGTGACGGCCAACATATAAAGGTCCAACTTCAGGGCCGGCGGAATCAGGAGCATGCCGACCCAGGCAATAATCCCTACCCATTCGGCTTGGACCACCGCAGGTGACAACAAACTGCGCATTCTGGGCCGCAACTTCAAGTTAGCAGGCATCCTTACGCTCCCATCTCAATAGCATGCAGGCCCATCGCAAATGAAAAGGCCATGAACCGCTTTACCAGGCTGGCAAAGGGTGGCAGAACTTCCAGACGGGTTTTGGAGTGGGCTTTGAAATAACCCTTTTCAACCCCCTCCTGCACCATACGGATAATGTGGGTCTTGGACACGGAAAGTTGCTTGGCCAAGGCCAGGTAGGAAGACGACCGGAAGGTGGCGCGGTCGTTCTCGGGGGCAAAGGCGTCGTTGTAGATCGCCAGCATCAACAGATGGCCGGCGTCGCGCTTCACCAGCCAATAACATTCGGGCAGCAAGACATCCACCGTCAACTCGGCCGCGAGAATCATGGCAAAACCCTTGAAGTAGAGCGCCAGGAACTCGCGGTCATCCAAGTCGCGCATCTGCCGGAACACTTCCCTTTCGGGATAGAGCAGCGCCAACGACTCCGTGAGGGCGGTGAGCATCAACCGCGCTTCGCGGCAGGCTTCATCCGAGGGTGCGTACACCCTGAAGCGACTGTCTTCGGGGTGCGGCGCAACCTCCATGAAACCCAGGGCCTGGAACAGCAAAAAGATCGATTCCAGGCTGTTTTTCGAACAATACTTGCGCGTTACGCACAAGGCTTTAACTTCTGCCAACAACGGCAGCGGTGTGGAAAAGTATTGGCTCAATAATGCAAACGACACCATCAAGCGGCTGTATTTAAGGGCACTCTTGTAGAAAAACGGTCGTCTCGAATAGGGCACGAGCAGCACGTGGTAATGCGCTCTCATGCACGATTCAAAATCCTTATGACGTTCGAGCGCTTGCGCGGTATTACACATAGCCAACTTCAACGAACTGACACGCATGAAAGAGCCCTGATCATCCAACTTGATGCCACTGATCTCAGCTACGAAATCCCTGCAGCCCGGCTCCAAAACAAATCACTTCAATAATCCTGCCATTAATGGCTTTTCGCCTCGAACGCAATGTACAGCGATTGCCGGACAAGACGTCATCAGTACCAAAGTTGTTCCACAGTCAAATGCCCGTGGCACACAGTTGCGTGCAACCTTTGGTTACATTCCCTCCGCCTGGCGGTTAGAGGACTAATCGATTCAGCACGCTGCGAACCTTCCCCTCTCAGCGACGTCGTAACAGGGAATTGTTGCCAACCGCCCGCCGAGAGGTTCTCGTTTGAAAGCTGCCCTACTGAAGAAATACCGCCTGATCATCAAGACCATGGGCTATGTGGGCTGGGCGTTGTTCTGGCTGTTGTTGTGGGATGTGGCAGTGACGGTGGACTTCATGCTGTTTCTCACCGCCAAGATCAATTTGCCGCTGATGCCCCTGACCTTGCTCGGCTCGGCCCTGGTGGTGCTGATCAGTTTTCGCAACAGCAGCGCCTACAACCGCTGGTGGGAAGCACGCACGCTGTGGGGCGCGATGGTCAACAACTCGCGCAGTTTTGCCCGGCAAGTGTTGACCCTGCTCGATGACGCACCCGGTGAGGTGAACCCGGTGAAGTCGACGCTGTTGCGCCGTCACGTGGCTTACGTCAATTGCCTGGCTGCGCACCTCAAGGGCCAGCCGTGCCCGGAGGAAGTGCGAGCTTTTATCCCCGCAGAAGAATTTGCCCGCAACGGCGCCACCAATAACTTCGCCAATGACATCCTCACCGGCTCGGCCTCGTTGCTGGCGCGCGAATACCAGGCCGGGCGCCTGGACAGCATTCGCCTGGCGCGGTTGGAGTCGACCCTGGTGGACCTCTCTAACGCCCAGGGCGGCATGGAGCGGATTGCCAACACGCCACTGCCCTACCCTTACGTGTATTTCCCACGGCTGTTCATTTCGCTGTTCTGCCTGATCGTGCCGGTGGGCCTGGTGGAATCCCTTGGCTGGTTCACGCCGCTGGCCTCCACCGTTGTGGGCTTCATGCTGCTGGCCATCGAACGCATCGGCACCGACCTGCAAAGCCCGTTCAATTCCAGCGAACACCAGATCCAGATGGAAAGCATCTGCGAGACCATCGAGAAGAACTTGCAGTCGATGCGCCGCGATGCCCTGGTCGGTGACCCGATCGCCTGATTACCCTTGCTCAAGTGCCTGCGCCCTCGGCCGATATACCGAGGGTACGCATGGCCTCGCCTCTCACAAAAACGCCTGCGACACGCAGCACTAATTTTTCTCCCCTTGCCAAAACTATAAATACCCGCGGGTGAAGTCATGAATATCAAGCAGAAGCTGACATGGGCGTTTGCGGCCATCGCGTGCGTGCCGGTCATCCTGGTCGCCATTATCGTGGTGCTTAATCTGCGCGAGGGTGCGCTGGCCAACTTCCTCGACAGCAGCGGCCGCGAGATCCGCCAGATCGACAATGGCATGCAACAGTTTTTCGACGGCATCAGCCAGAATGTCGACTTCGTCGCCAAGGACCCGCGTGTGATCGCGGCCAAGCACCTCAAGAACTACGCCGGCGCCGATGCCGCGCAAATCCCGCTGACGCCGACCAATACAGAACTGCTGGCGATTTTCGATCAGTTCGCCAAAAGCCACCCCAGCACCGCCTACCTGTCCCTGGGCCTGAGCGATGGCGGCTACGCCAGCTGGCCGGACGATGCCAAACTGACGCAATACGACCCCCGCACCCGCCCCTGGTACCAGGCTGCCATCGCAGCGCCAGGCAAGACCGTGCGCACAGGCGCCTACTACTGGGCCCCGGACGATGTGGTGCTGATCGGCACCGTGCGCACCGTCGCGGATGCCACGGGCAATGTCCTTGGGGTGGTTGGCCTTGACGTGTCGCTCAAGCAACTGACCGAGCTGGTGCGCACCATCAAGCTGGGCGACAGCGGCTATCTGATGCTGGTGGAAGCCGACGGCAATGTGCTGGTGGACCCCAGCGATGCCACGCACAACTTCAAGCCCCTGGCGGGCCTGGGCGCGAACTACGCCGAACTGGCCAAGCACGGCGATGGCGTGACCGAGGTGAACATCGATGGCGTGGCCTACATGGCCAACGTGGTCAGTTCCAAAGACCTGGGCTGGCGCTTTATCGGCCTGATCAAGCGTGACGAAGTGATGGCCGGCGCCACGCGCCTGACGTGGTTGATCGCGGCGATTGCCGCCGTACTGGCCGTGGTGTTCGCCATCGTCGGCGCCAGTTTTGCCCGTGTGATCGTGCGCCCGATTCGCGGCGTGGCCGACGGCCTGCAGGAAATCGCCGAAGGTGAAGGCGACCTCACGCGCCAGCTCAAGGTGCAAGGCAAGGACGAAACCGCGAGCCTCGCCGGCTGGTTCAACCAGTTCCTGAGCATGATCGCGCAACTGGTGCAGCGCATCGGCAACGCCTCCTCAGACCTGCAAACCGCCGCCGCCGACACCAGCGCCGTGGCCAACAATATGAACCAGGCCGCCGGCCGCCAGCGCGAAGCCGTGGAACTGGTGAGCACCGCGTTCAACGAGATGGTCGCCACCGCCAACGAAGTCGCGCGTTCATGCAGCGCCGCCGCCACGAGTGCCGATGAGGGCTATCGCGACGTGCACACCGGCCAGCAGAACATCGGCGAAGCCACCGGCAGCGTGCTCAAGCTCAGCGAAGACCTGCAAAAATCCACACAGACCATGCAGTTGCTTGAGCAAGACAGCCAGAACATCAACACCATCCTCGACACCATCCGTTCGATTGCCGAACAGACCAACCTGCTGGCGCTCAACGCCGCGATCGAAGCCGCCCGCGCTGGCGACCAGGGCCGCGGCTTTGCGGTGGTGGCCGACGAAGTGCGCGCCCTGGCGCGTCGCACCGCCGACTCCACCGGCGAAATCGACAGCCTGCTGGGCAACCTCGCCCGCCGCACTCAGGAAGTCACCCAGCAGATGCAAGGCAGCTTGCTGGTGTCCAACACCAGCGTTGCGCGCATCCAGCAGGCCCGCGATAGCTTCGACAAGATCCGTGGTTCGGTGGACTCGATTCGCGACCAGAACACCCAGATCGCCACCGCCGCCGAAGAGCAGCATCAGGTGGCCGAAGAGATCAACCGGCATATCGCGCAGATCCACGCCGACGCGCAGTTGGTGGAAGGTTTTGCGCATTCAGCGCAGACCGGTTCAGGGCGGCTGACTGATATTTCCGGCCAGCTCAATGGGCTGGTGGGCCGCTTCAAGTTCTGATGCCTTAACAGGCGGCGCTGGACCGTGGCGAGGGAGCTTGCTCCCTCTGGACTGCGTAGCAGGCCCCTTCTTTTAAACAAAGAGCGGGGCCGCTTCGCGCCCCAGCGGGAGCAAGCTCCCTCGCCACAGGGTAGCAGCGGCCCTGGCCATCATCGCAGTACCTGCAACAGTCTATTGCAGGACTCAAATGTACTAACCAGTTACTTATCTTGCTAAAATCGCGTCTTTGCCCTCTCTCACTCGAGTCCATTCGACATGAAACGAGCATCGCGCGCCGCTGGCGTCTCTAGATTCTTACTCCTGGGCCTGGGCGTCGTCATCGCCCTGCTCGGCCTTGCGCTTGCCGTCGGCGGCGCCAAACTGGTGAGCCTGGGAGGTTCCTGGTACTTCCTGCTGGGCGGCGTGGTCATGGCCATTTCCGGGCTGCTGATTGCCCGCGGCAAGCCGGCCGGCGCCTGGTTGTTCGCCGCGTTCCTGGTGGCTACCGCCGTGTGGGCGGTGGCCGACGTGGGCCTGGAATACTGGCCGCTGTTCTCGCGACTGTTCATGTTTGCGGTGATTGGCGTGGTGGTCGCGCTGGTGTATCCGTTGCTGGCCGGCAAACCGGCGCGGGGTGCCTATGGCGTCGCCGCCGTGTTGGCGCTGGGCGTGGCGGTGGCAGCGGGCAATATGTTTGTCGCGCACCCAAGCGTTGCGCCCACCGGTGCAGGCCCGGGCATTACCCCGGTGGCTGCGGCCGATGCGCAGAAAGACTGGGCCCACTACGGGAATACCGAAGGAGGCAGCCGTTTCGCCGCGCTGGACCAGATCAACCGCGACAACATCGACAAGCTCAAAGTCGCCTGGACCTACCACACCGGCGACGTGGCCATCAGCGACGGCAACGGTGCCGAAGACCAACTGACGCCCCTGCAGATTGGCAACAAAGTGTTTATCTGCACCCCGCACAACAACCTGATCGCGTTGGATGCCGACACCGGCAAAGAACTGTGGAAGAACGAAGTCAACGCCAAATCGGCAGTGTGGCAGCGTTGCCGGGGCATGGCGTATTTCGACGCCAGCGCGCCGATTGCCCAGCCGACCCAGCCCAACAGCTCGCCGATCCTTACCGCCAGCGTGCCTGCCGGTGCGCAGTGCCAGCGTCGCCTGCTGACCAACACCATTGATGCACGCCTGATCGCCGTAGACGCCGACACCGGCAAGTTCTGCGAAGACTTCGGCACCCACGGTCAGGTGGACCTCAAGGCCGGCCTGGGCAATGTGCCGGACAGCTACTACCAACTGTCCTCGGCGCCGCTGATGGCCGGCACCACCGTCGTAGTCGGCGGTCGCGTGGCAGACAACGTGCAGACCGATATGCCCGGTGGCGTGATCCGTGGCTTTGACGTGATCACCGGCCAAATGCGCTGGGCGTTCGACCCAGGCAACCCTGAAGACAAGCAGGCCCCGACGGGCGACGCCACCTACGTGCGCAGCACCCCGAACAGCTGGGCGCCGATGTCTTACGACCCACTGATGAACACGGTCTTCCTGCCGATGGGCAGCTCATCCACCGATATCTACGGCGTGGAACGCACCCAACTCAACCACAAATACGGCGCTTCGGTGCTGGCCCTCGACGCCTCCACCGGTGCCGAGAAGTGGGTCTACCAGACAGTCCACAACGACCTCTGGGACTTCGACCTGCCAATGCAGCCAAGCCTGATCGACTTCACCCCGCCAGGCAGCGACAAAGCCGTACCGGCCGTGGTCATCGGCACCAAGGCCGGGCAGATCTATGTGCTCGACCGCGCCACCGGCAAGCCGCTGACGGACGTGCAGGAAGTGCCGGTCAAAGCCGCGAACATTCCCAACGAGCCCTATTCCCTCACCCAGCCGAAATCCGTGGGCATGCCGCAGATCGGCGCGCAAACCCTGACCGAGTCGGACATGTGGGGCGCGACGCCGTATGACCAGTTGCTGTGCCGCATCGACTTCAAGGGCATGCGCTACGACGGCCTGTACACCGCACCAGGCACCGATAAATCCCTGAGTTTCCCGGGTTCCCTGGGCGGCATGAACTGGGGCAGCATTTCCACCGACCCGGTGCACGGTTTTATCTTCGTCAATGACATGCGCCTGGGCCTGTGGATCCAGATGGTGCCGTCGCAGAACAAGGCCCAGGCCTCTTCCGGTGGTGAAGCGCTGAACACCGGTATGGGCGCCGTGCCGCTCAAGGGCACGCCGTATGCGGTGAACAAAAACCGCTTCCTGTCGGTGGCCGGCATTCCGTGCCAGGCGCCGCCGTTCGGTACCTTGACCGCCATCGATATGAAGACGCAAAAGGTCGCCTGGCAAGTACCGGTGGGCACCGTTGAAGACACCGGCCCGCTGGGTATCCGCATGCACCTGCCGATCAAGGTGGGCCTGCCGACGCTCGGTGGTACGCTGTCCACCCAAGGTGGCCTGATCTTTATTGCCGGCACCCAGGACTTCTACCTGCGCGCCTTCAACAGCGGCAATGGCGATGAAATCTGGAAAGCCCGCCTGCCCGTCGGCAGCCAGGGTGGGCCGATGACCTACGTGTCGCCCAAAACCGGCAAGCAATACATCGTCGTCACCGCCGGCGGCGCACGCCAGTCCACCGACCGTGGCGACTACGTGATCGCCTACGCCCTGCCGTAACCGCCCTCTGTTCGCGCGGTGCTCCGGCACCGCGCTTTGTGTTTGGAAAGATCCCCCATGACCCCAACTCCTCATACCGCCTGGCGCCTGGCGCTGGGCCTGGCTTTTGCGGCCGCCCTGCCCGTTCAAGCCGACGACACCACCCTGACCGGCGACTGGGGCGGCCTGCGCCGCGAACTCGACGCGCAAGGTGTGCGCTTTACCGGTGACTACAGCGGCGAGACCGCCTACAACGCCCACGGCGGCCAGCACCGTTCGGCGCGCTATTCGCAAAATATCAAGCTCGGCGTGCAGTTCGACCTGGGCAAGCTCTACGGCTTCACCAACGGCGACCGCATCCAGCTGACCATCAACGACCGACGCGGCAACAGCGCCTCCGATGACCTGGTGGGCAACCGCCTGCCGATCCAGGAAAACTACGGCGGCCTCTACACGCGCCTCACCGAGCTGAGTTACGAGCGCACCCTGTTCACGCCAGCGCTGAACGTCAAGCTCGGCTATATGGCCATGGGCAATGACCTCGGCGGCCTGGACAGCGGCATCCTGTGCAACTTCATGAACGCCGGGTTCTGCGGGCATCCGCTGAACATGTCCGGCGGCAGTGGCTGGGCCAACTACCCGAATGCGCACCTCGGTGCCCGGGTGAAATACGACTTTTCGCCCAACTGGCAACTGCGCGTGGCGGCATTCAATGTCGACCCGTCCAGCAACGGCAACGCCAGCCGTGCCTGGCACCTGGGGCCCAAGCACACCACCGGCACCGTGGTGCCCATCGAGCTGATCTACAAGTACGCGGGCGCACTGCCCGGTGAATACAAGCTCGGGTATTACTACGACAGTTCCGATGTAAAACGCATTGGCAGCAACAAGGACGTCAGCGGGCGTGGCGGTCACTACCTCTTGATCGACCAGGCTGTGTGGGCCTCCCCATCATCCCAAGGCCGCAGCCTGCACGCCTTCGGCCAGTACTCTGCCGCCAGCCAAGCGGCCTCGCCGTTCACCAAGTGGTATGGCGCGGGCGTCGTGCTATACAAGCCGTTCGAAGGTCGCCCGCGCGATACCGTCGCCCTGGGCTATGGCCGTGCGGTGCCCAACCCGCGCAGCCGCGATGTGCAGGAGCTGGCAGCGTTCAACGCTGGCGCGGCCTACCCCGACCTGAACACGGCTGAACAGTTGATCGAACTCAGTTATGGCTACCAGGCCACGCCTTGGCTGACCTTGCGCCCGGATGTGCAATACATCATCGAGCCGGGGGCGTTTTCCGGGGAGAACATCGACAATGCGCTGGTGCTGGGCTTGCAAGTCAAAGCGGTGTTCTAGCTCGCGCCCTGCTGATACTGACGCGGCGTACAGCCAAATTCGCGGCGAAACACCGTATGCAGGTACTGCGCAGAGGTGAAGCCGCAGCGTGCGGCAATGTCGGCGATAGCAAGGCTGTTGTTTTCCAGGCCCTTGGCGGCGGCAGCGAGTTTGAAGCGCAAAATCTCATCATGCACGCTGCAGCCGCGGGCTTTGCGAAAATGCGCTTCCAGGGACGAGCGGGAAATACCGACATAAGCCGCGACCTGATCGGTCTTGATGCCCTGGCAGGCGTACTGGCGGATAAACAACAAGGCCTGCATCACGTAAGGGTTGCCCAGGGGCTGATGCAGGCTGGAGGCTTGTACGTTGATGGCGTCCGGCGGCACCAGCACCTGCGTGCCCGTGCAGGGTTTGCCGTGCAGCATCTGATGCAACAGCGCCGCAGCGGTACGGCCCATGGTCTCCGTGCCCTGGATCACCGAACTGAGCGGCACCCGCGTGAGGGTACGGGTCAGCGGGTCGTTGTCGATACCGATCAACGCCACTTCCTCCGGCACCGCAATGCCCGCCGTCAGGCAGGCTTGCAGCAATTGCCGGGCGCGGGCATCGGTCACCGCGATAATGCCGATAGGCTTGGGCAAGCTGTGCAGCCAGGCAATCTGCTGCTCCACCGCGCTGTCCCACAACGGCGCACTGGTGCCCAGGCCGCGATACACCTCTACCTGCAAGCCATCGCGCTGCATCAAGCGGCGAAAAGCTTTCTCACGCTCCTGAGCCCACCGATTGGCCTGGGCTTCGGGCAGGCTGAAACAGGCAAACCGCGTCAACCCCGCCTCCACCAGATGCTCGTAGGCCAGCTTCATCAGGGCATGGTTATCGGTGGCCACATAGGGAATGCCCTTGGGGTACTTGCTGACGTCCTCATAAGAGCCCCCCACCGCCACCACTGGAAGCCGACTACCGGCCAGCGCCTCGCCGATCAGCGGGTCATCGAAGTCAGCAATGATCCCATCGCCCTGCCAACGCTCGATACCGCGCAGGCGGCACAGGAAGTCTTCTTCCAGGAACAGATCCCAGGATGCACGGGTGCTGCTCAGGTAATTGCCAATGCCGGCGATGATGCCGCGGTCGTAGATTTTGCTGCCGTTGAACAGCAAGGCGATGCGGTGAACGGGCGGTAGGGTTTTCATTGTTTTTGTCCTGGGGCCGGTCGGTGCAGATGAGTACGCAGAGGTTTGACTGATCAGGATAGCGGGCCTCGGATGAGGCCCGCTCAACTTACCTAAATTCCACCAATATGGCTGCAACTGCTGCCCAAAATACGGAACCGATCAACATCATCATATTGATGGTCAACAGACGTTTTAGACGAGGGGGGAAATTTTCAAGATCGCCTGGGTCCAGTTCTCCGATGCGAATAGACGCCTTCGGCAACGTCACCATTCCGGCAATTTTTGATATTTCCAGAAGCGACCAGATTACCCCCCTCTTTCCCAGGCTTGTTCCCCAGATATAAATAAAACGACTGTTTTTTAGCGCATCCTTTATAGCGTCCAAGTATCGACGGCTAAGGTAAAGACTAAAAATAATGCCAGCAGCGGCAAGTAAAATCGGGCCCCCTGTAACGGTGATTGCGATCCAGGGAGGCCAAGTGTCAATACTGGTCATGGTTGCCTGGCCTCGTAAATTTTTTCACCTATGTACTCACCCGTTTTACCACCGTACGTCGTACCCACCCAGGCGCCAGTGCCTACAACAGCAGCGACACAGATAACACCACCGATCCCTGTTGTGACGCCTAGCGCTACGCACACCGCAGTACTGGCATAGCTCGCTGCCAATCCGCTTGCAACACCTATAGCAGTAGACCCAGCGAATTTCCCTCCTTCAGTAAATTTAACCTTCTCACACGCAGCACCAGAATTCCCGTTACACACCTGCTGTATAGCCAACAACGAAGACACACCGCCAAGGCCTATACCGATATAACCACCTGCCTTCATATACTTCGTGGCACGGCTGACCGCTTCCACATGCGCGGCGTACCCCGGAATCTGCCCCGGCCCACCCGCCTTGTCCCAGTGATGCACCAAGCTGCGACTGGAAATTCCAAGGGCCGTTTTCAACTTGGGGTGATCGCCCAGCGTTGTTTGTCCTCGCAGGCGGGTGGAGTTGAGCAGATGAGCATCCAACTGGTTCATCAACCGCTGGCGATCAGCAAAAAACTGCGGTGACCGAAGGTGCCCGTGCTGCCGATAGCTGTCCTGATGCAGGCGTTCCATGGCCTGGAGCGTCTCGCGCAGGTTGCTCAAGTGCTTTTCCATCACCACTGCGCTGACGCCGAGCCAGGTGGAGGTATGGCCGATAAAGCCAGCGATCTCGGCACCGTGGCGATAGAGAAAGTCAGCCTCGTCCGGCGTCAGCGAATCCAGAGATGCACTGACGTGTTGTGCAGCCTGCATCAGCTGCGCTTCTTGATACGTGCAGGAGGTGTTGTTCGGATCGCTGAGCACGATCATCGAACCGGCTTTGACGTGATTCGTATTCGGGTTCAGTGCTTGAAACTTGCGCATCACAGCCGGGTCGAGCGTCGGAAAAAGTGTGGCTTCCAGCGCCTCGCGGGTCATGCTTTTGGGCACGATATAAAAACCTGGCTCCTGACCTTGCACACCATTGGATGCCATTGATCCAACATGACCGGACGGCACGAAACCAGAATGACGTGGCGCTACAGTGTTTCGATTTACAGATGATGCGTTTGGTTGAGCTACTCGCAGGTTAATGGGCGGTTCTGCATGTTGGTTTTCATAGGTGGCTGAGTACACCGAAGGAATCAGCTCGGCTTTACAGGGACAGTCGCTGTAACTATCCAAAGTGCCGGCCATAAGCCGGCCATGGCTGTTTATGTGGGAAATGCCACCGACGATCTTATAAGTTTGCCCATCCTTGCCACAGGTGACTCGGTCACCTTCGCACGCATGAAAAAGGCCATGTATGTTGACTCTCTTATCACCGTCCAGCACTTCCCCGCCGCAGGTGGTCTTGTCACCCAGTCCAATGAAATGACCTACGCTCATTTTTTTGCCTCTTATCCATGTTTTTTGGCCGTACCTCCCTGCTCGTCTCGATAAGAAAACTGACGCGTAACGCCTTCCGAGGTAAACGAGCAGGAGCAAGTCAGTGGCACACCAAACCTTGAAGAGGCACTTCCCCACCGTAAAGTCAGACGTTTCCGTAAATCCTGTACTCCCTCAGCCGTTCTCAGCCCCTCACTCAAAATCGCACTCCCCTTTGGTGATTTTCATAATCAGCCGCCCAGGCGCCATTGCTAGTATCCAGACACCGCCCAGAACAATAAGGAAAACCCCATGCCGTACTTCCCCGGTGTCGAGAAGGTGCGCTTCGAAGGCCCTGCCAGCACCTCTGCCCTCGCGTTTCGTCACTACGACGCCAACAAACTGATCCTCGGCAAGCCCATGCGGGAGCACCTGCGCATGGCGGCCTGTTACTGGCATACCTTTGTGTGGCCGGGGGCGGATATGTTTGGGATGGGGACGTTCAAACGTCCGTGGCAGCGCAGTGGCGATCCGATGGAGGTGGCCATCGGCAAGGCCGAGGCGGCGTTTGAGTTTTTTTCCAAGCTGGGCATCGACTACTACAGCTTTCACGACACCGATGTGGCGCCCGAAGGCAGCTCGCTTAAGGAGTACCGCAACCACTTTGCGCAGATGGTCGACCACCTGGAGCGCCATCAGGAACAGGCCGGCATCAAGCTGCTATGGGGCACTGCCAATTGCTTCAGTAACCCGCGCTTTGCCGCCGGGGCCGCGAGCAACCCGGACCCAGAGGTGTTCGCCTTCGCCGCCGCCCAGGTGTTCAGCGCGATGAATGCCACGCTGCGGCTCAAGGGCGCCAACTACGTGCTGTGGGGTGGCCGTGAAGGGTATGAAACCTTGCTCAACACTGACCTCAAGCGCGAGCGCGAACAGCTCGGGCGTTTTATGCGCATGGTGGTGGAACACAAGCACAAGATCGGCTTCAAGGGTGACCTGTTGATCGAGCCCAAGCCCCAGGAGCCGACCAAGCACCAATACGATTACGACAGCGCCACCGTGTTCGGCTTCCTGCATGAGTACGGCCTGGAACACGAGATCAAAGTGAACATCGAGGCCAACCACGCGACGCTGGCCGGGCACAGTTTTCATCATGAGATCGCCACCGCCGTGTCGTTGGGGATCTTCGGCAGCATCGACGCCAACCGCGGCGACCCGCAGAACGGTTGGGACACCGACCAGTTCCCCAACAGCGTCGAGGAAATGACCCTGGCCACCTATGAAATCCTCAAGGCCGGTGGGTTCAAGAACGGCGGCTATAACTTCGATTCCAAGGTGCGCCGCCAGAGCCTCGACGAGGTAGACCTGTTCCACGGGCATGTCGCCGCCATGGATGTGCTGGCCCTGGCGTTGGAGCGTGCGGCGGCGATGGTGCAGGACGACCGCTTGCAGCAGTTCAAGGAGCAGCGTTATGCCGGCTGGCAGCAGCCATTGGGCCAGGCGGTGTTGGCCGGTGAGTTCAGCCTGGAGTCATTGGCTGAACATGCCTTTGCCAACGAGCTGGACCCAAAGGCGGTGAGTGGGCGCCAGGAGATGCTTGAAGGCGTTGTGAATCGGTTTATCTATCGGTGACATTTGCACGACAAATCTCTGCACAGAGCGTCGAGTGACGCTCTACAGTTCAACCCGCACCACGCTGTGTCTTTCCAACAACAATAAAAGGACGCA
The DNA here is from genome assembly GCF_029960685.1 of Pseudomonas sp. AL10. Taxonomy (NCBI): domain Bacteria; kingdom Pseudomonadati; phylum Pseudomonadota; class Gammaproteobacteria; order Pseudomonadales; family Pseudomonadaceae; genus Pseudomonas; species Pseudomonas sp. AL10. The sequence goes on along the minus strand of NZ_JASBQZ010000062.1, from coordinate 4,024 downwards.
CCGCCATGAAGTCATTCAAACCTGCCCTGCTCGCCGCAGCCCTGGCGCTGTTCGCCCTGCCGGTAATGGCCGACCCTGCACACCCGAAAATCGGTTTTTCCATCGACGACCTGCGCCTGGAGCGCTGGTCCCGCGACCGTGATTACTTTGTCGCCGCCGCAGAAAAGCTCGACGCCAAGGTGTTCGTGCAGTCTGCCGATGCCAACGAGCAGAAGCAGATTGCCCAGATCGAAAACCTCATCTCCCGTGGCGTCGATGTGATCGTGATTGTGCCGTTCAACGCCACGGTGCTGACCAACGCAGTGGCCGAAGCCAAGAAGGCCGGGATCAAGGTAGTGTCCTATGATCGCCTGATCCTCAATGCCGATATCGACGCCTACATTTCCTTCGATAACGAAAAAGTCGGCGAGATGCAGGCAAGCGGCGTGTTGCAAGCGGCGCCCAAGGGCAACTACTTCCTGCTGGGCGGTGCGCCGACGGACAACAACGCCAAGGTACTACGCGAAGGTCAGATGAAGGTGCTGCAACCCGCCATCGACAAAGGTGATATCAAGATCGTCGGCCAGCAATGGGTCAAGGAATGGAACCCTACCGAAGCCTTGAGCATCGTCGAAAACGCCCTGACCCGTAACGACAACAAGATCGACGCTATTGTCGCCTCCAACGACGCCACCGCCGGCGGTGCGATCCAGGCCCTGGCTGCGCAGAAGCTGGCGGGCAAGGTGCCGATCTCCGGCCAGGACGCCGACCTGGCGGCGATCAAGCGCGTGATCGATGGCACCCAGACCATGACCGTGTACAAACCGCTCAAGCTGATCGCCACCGAAGCGGCCAAGCTTTCGGTACAACTGGCGCGCAGTGAAAAGCCTACCTATAGCTCGCAATATGACAATGGCAGCAAGCAGGTCGACACCATCTTGCTCACGCCGACGCCGTTGACCAAAGCCAACATCGATGTGTTGGAGAAAGACGGCTTCTATACCAAAGAGCAGATCGGCCTGTAGGTGCTGGCAGGCAGCCCGTGTCGCCTGGGGTTTTTTCGCGAGCAAGCTCGCTCCTACAGTGACGGTGTTTCGTCGGCCTTTTGTGTGAGCCATTGCCATGTCGCATTACCTGCTGCAAATGAACGGCATCGTCAAAAGCTTCGGTGGTGTCAACGCCCTCAACGGCATCGACATCAAGGTACGGCCCGGCGAGTGCGTCGGGCTGTGCGGCGAAAACGGTGCGGGGAAATCCACCTTGATGAAGGTGCTCTCGGCGGTGTACCCCCACGGCACCTGGGAGGGGGAAATCCTCTGGGAGGGGCAGCCGCTCAAGGCCCAGTCCATCCGCGAAACCGAGGCGGCCGGCATTGTCATCATTCACCAGGAGCTGACCCTGATGCCCGACCTGTCGGTGGCCGAGAACATTTTCATGGGCCACGAACTGACCCTGCCCGGTGGGCGCATGAACTACCCGGCGATGCTGCACCGCGCCGAAGCCTTGATGCGTGAACTCAAGGTACCGGACATGAATGTGGCGCTGCCGGTGTCGCAGTATGGCGGCGGCTACCAGCAGTTGGTGGAGATCGCCAAGGCCCTGAACAAACAGGCTCGCCTGTTGATCCTCGACGAGCCCTCCTCGGCCCTCACCCGTGGCGAAATCGAGGTGCTGCTGGACATCATCCGGGGCCTCAAGGCCAAGGGCGTGGCCTGCGTGTACATCTCCCACAAGCTCGATGAAGTGGCGGCGGTGTGCGACACCATTGCAGTGATTCGCGACGGCAAGCACATCGCGACCACTGCCATGGCAGACATGGACATCCCCCGGATCATCACGCAGATGGTCGGCCGCGAAATGAGCAACCTCTACCCCACCGAGCCCCATGACGTGGGCGAGGTGATCTTCGAGGCGCGTAACGTCACCTGCTACGACGTCGACAACCCCAAGCGCAAGCGCGTCGACGACATCTCCTTCGTGCTCAGGCGCGGCGAAATCCTCGGCATCGCCGGTTTGGTGGGCGCCGGGCGCACAGAGCTGGTGTCGGCGCTGTTTGGCGCTTACCCCGGCCGCTACAGCGCCGAGGTGTGGCTGGATGGCCAGGTGATCGACACACGCACGCCGCTCAAGTCGATCCGCGCCGGGCTGTGCATGGTGCCCGAAGACCGCAAGCGCCAAGGCATCATCCCCGACCTCGGCGTGGGCCAGAACATCACCCTGGCGGTGCTCGACACCTACGCGCACCTGACCCGCATCAACGCCGAAGCCGAACTGGGCAGCATCGACCAGCAAATCAGCCGCATGCACCTCAAGACCGCCAGCCCGTCGCTGCCGATCACCAGCCTCTCAGGCGGCAACCAGCAAAAGGCCGTGTTGGCGAAAATGCTGATGGCCAAGCCCAAGGTGCTGATCCTCGACGAACCCACGCGTGGCGTGGACGTGGGCGCCAAGTATGAGATCTACAAACTGATGGGCGCACTGGCGGCCGAAGGCGTGTCGATCATCATGGTCTCCTCGGAATTGGCCGAAGTGCTCGGCGTGTCCAACCGCGTGCTGGTGATTGGCGACGGCCAGTTGCGGGGTGATTTCATCAACGAAGGGCTTACCCAGGAACAGGTGCTCGCCGCCGCGCTCAGCCAAAACAATAACAATCGGAAGACCGCGTAGATGAATCAGGTCAAACACCTATTTACCCGCTACAAAATGCTCGCGCTGGTGATCGCCGTGGCGTTCATCTGGTTGTTTTTCAGTTGGCAGACCGAGGGTGGTTTTCTCACCCCGCGCAACCTCTCCAACCTGCTGCGGCAGATGTCGATCACCGGGATATTGGCGTGCGGCATGGTGCTGGTGATTATCAGCGGCGAGATCGACTTGTCGGTGGGCTCGTTGCTCGGGCTGTTGGGCGGGCTGGCGGCGATTCTGGATGTGGTCTATTACGTGCCGCTATTGGCCAACCTGAGCCTGGTGGCGCTGTGCGGCTTGATGATCGGCTTGGCCAACGGCTACATGACCGCTTACCTGCGCATCCCCTCGTTCATCGTCGGCCTGGGCGGAATGTTGGCGTTTCGCGGGATTCTGCTGGGGATTACCGGCGGCACCACCATTGCGCCGGTGTCGCCGTCGCTGGTGTATGTGGGCCAGGGGTATTTGCCCCACAACGTCGGCATCGGGCTTGGCGTATTGTTGTTTGCCCTGACACTGTTCCTCACCTGGAAACAACGGCGCAACCGTGCGCTGCATGGGTTGGCCGCGCATTCACGGCTGCGCGATGCACTGCGCGTGGTGCTGATTGGCGCGGTGCTCGCAGGCTTTGTCACCACCCTCAACCGCTACGACGGCATCCCCGTGCCGGTGCTGCTGTTGCTGGCGCTGCTGGGGGTGTTCAGCTATGTCACGCACCAGACCGTGTTCGGCCGCCGGGTGTATGCGGTGGGCAGCAATATGGAGGCCACGCGGCTGTCGGGCATCAATGTGCAAGCGGTGAAACTGTGGATCTTCGGCATCATGGGCGTGATGTGCGCGCTGGCCGGCCTGGTCAATACCGCGAGGCTGGCGGCGGGTTCGCCGTCGGCGGGCAACATGGGCGAACTCGACGCCATCGCCGCGTGCTTTATTGGCGGCACTTCGATGCGCGGTGGGTCGGGCACGGTGTATGGCGCGTTGCTGGGGGCGCTGGTGATTACCAGCCTGGACAACGGCATGTCGATGCTCGATGTGGACAGCTACTGGCAGATGATCGTCAAGGGCAGCATTTTGGTGCTGGCGGTGTGGGTGGATGTGAGTACGCGCTCGGGCAGGCGGTAACTCGCCCGCCAGAACATCATTGATTACCTGTGGGAGCTGGCTTGCCTGCAATGACGGCCTGACAGCTGATCTCCATCTACCTGACACCCCACGGTCAAACTGTGGGAGCTGGCTTGCCTGCGAAGGCGGCCTGGCAGTCAACACAGTTGAATTGTGTGCATATCCATTCCTGCGGTAACGGCCACCTAGGGTTCCGCTCTGACAGCGGCTCACTTTTGAAAAGCGCAAAAGTAAGCAAAAC
>NZ_JASBQZ010000061.1:0-23166 GCF_029960685.1 Pseudomonas sp. AL10 | reverse complement strand
TGCCGAGTGGTGGGGCAAGAGCGCTTTGCTTACTTTCGCGCTTTTCGAAAGTGAGACGCCGTCAGGGCGGAACCCTAAGTGGCCGTTACCGCAGGAATGGATATGTACCCGGTATAACTGCGTCGCCTGTTAGGCCGTCTTCGCGAGCAAGCCAGCTCCCACAGTTGGATCGTGGGTATCAGGTAGATAGGTGTCGGCTTTCAGGCCGCCATCGCAGGCAAGCCAGCTCCCACATTTGGATCGCGGGGTGTCAGGTAGGTAGGTGTCGGCTGGCAGGCCGACATCGCAGGCAAGCCAGCTCCCACATTTGGATCGCGGGGTGTCAGGTAGATAGGCTTCGGCTGTCAGGCCGCCATCGCAGGCAGCTTCCACAGTTTGATTGCGGGGCACCAACGTTGAACCTCCCGCTTGAGCCTTCAGGGCCAGAGGCCTTACGGTGCCAAAGGAGCAACGTTTCTCTATGATGTGGCCTTTGACTGAACATCCCTGGAACCGCCCATGCCCCCCCTCACATTGCGCAACGCCCTGCCCACCGACGCCGCACGCTGCTTTGAAATCGAAACCAGCGCCTACGAAGGTGACGAAGCCGCAACGCTTGCAAAAATCGCCACGCGCATCGCGCAGTATCCTCAAGGCTTTTTGATCCTCGAGGAAGATGGCGCAGTGGTGGGTTTCATCAACTCAGGCTGCGCCCATGAGGTGGTGATGTCGGACGAGGCCTTCAAGGAGTTGGTGGGCCATGTGGCCGAGGCGCCGAATGTGGTGATCATGTCGGTGGTGGTCGACCCGTCCCATCAAGGCAAAGGCTATGCAAAAAAGCTGATGACGGCGTTCGTGCAACACATGAGGATAATGGGCAAGCAGACGATCCACCTGATGTGCAAGGAACAGCATGTGCCGCTGTACCGCCGCATGGGCTACACCTACGTACAACCTTCGCCGTCGGATCACGGCGGGATGGCGTGGCATGAAATGACAATGACTCTCTAAGAGCACACCGTCGCAAGCGCGATCATGTTTATGTTTCCAAGCGTGACGCCGCCAAAAGCTGCACCGCGAACAAATGCGTTGCAACAGGTAAAAAACCTGGATTTATCGGCACTTTCCGACGCCAGGCCGTAGCGCTGCAAACGCTCTGCGAGACTCTGCCTACAGCCAATCCCTCTCTCGGCACCCTCGACCCCGCAGCGATTTCATTCCGTTACATTCATTCCGAATGGGCCTCGTTGAGCATCCCCAAACCGCGCGCTAACCTGCGAAACACCCAGCCAGGGCCAGGTCCTGGCGGGTCAATTCATTCGCTACCAAAGAGGTGCAGCCATGACTTCAATCAAGAGTTCCGTCCCCTTCACACCGGCATACCCGCCCGTTGACAAAGGTCATATCGACAGTGGTCAAGCCAGGCATAACCCTCTGGATAAAACAGCCGGGGAAGACGCAGAAATAGCCAATGGCAAAGGCGGCTGGAAAAACGCCAGCAAAGACTATAGAAGCCACGCCAACCGCACTCGGTTGGAACACAACTTCCTGCCTTCGGACAAGAAGATCGTCGATGACACTCAGGCCAACGCCGCCATCCGGCACCCCAACACCGCCTTCGGGCCTGCCGTCTCGCCTGCGGATCACACTGGCGTCGACAGCTCTCAGGTCAATGCCCATCGTGAACCGATCAACTTCGAAATAACGCCCGACGGCAACGGTGGTTGGACCAAGTTGTGACAACCCACTGTTTTCTGCCTAAGCCGCCGTAACACGCAGGGCTTTGCCGAACAACCGCCCCCATGGGTTGCACCCTGGAAGGTATAGCTCGGCGAGCCCAACGACGCTTACCCATGCCGATGTACAGGACGCCCTCAAAGGCGGCTTGACGAAGGGTGATTGCTGGTATTAAGCGTCTGTCCCTTGGCGAATAGGCGCCATGGCACTGGTCATCGACCTCGCGTTGACAGCAGTTTTCTCAGCACGCCATATTCACGTTTGATCAACTGATGCACCGTGTCCCTGTTCGCTGTTGGTTTGTCGGACCGCTCATCCCTTTTCTCACTGATTTTCAATAATGCGTCAGCACATCCGTGCGCTTTAAAATAATCCTCGGTATTAACCCGTGGCAACGGAATCAACCCACCACGGCGGCTATCAAACACAACACCTTTTACTTCATAGGCTTTCAAGACCTGCTTAAGCCCGCCATCGAAGCTTATAAACATCGGTATAAAAAAGTCTCCCATGCCTTGAGACATGATCAATGTCTCCATGAGCCGTGGCGCCGCCATGTCCCACGCAATATTGTCGAGTTTTTTCAATAGCCTTCTGGGTGCCTTTTGGCTTTTTTTTATTTTTTCCAACATCGAAATTAACCGAGGATCAACAAAATACTTATGTGCAACAATCGCCTCACGGTCCAAATAAACGCCAACCACGTCATTAACATAATCAAAAAATTCGGAAATTTTATGCTTTGCCGACTTATTAGATGACAATTGAATCTTCACCATCCCAATCACTTGCAACAAGATGACACGTTGCATCAAGGCAAAACTCAGAACCTGCGCACGCCCTTCTTCAGAAGCATAATAGCTGTGGCTGAAATTAATCGCCCTGCGGGCGGCCTCTCGGTGGGTGAACCTCGGTTTAGGATTAGAGGTGCGTTTGTATTCAGCGCAATCGATGCTTCTGAACAGCTGAAGACTGACCAAGTTATTCCTGAATTTTTTACTTAACGTCTTCCAAAACTTCAAGGGTGAATACGCAGCGCACTGGTGAATATTTTTCACCTCTTTTACGTTCTCCGCCATGTAGTAAAAATAATCAAAGTTCAGATCATCATTCAAAATATCATCGACAAACGCGACCACTCTGTGATGCATGGTTTTTAACGGACGCCCGCGCATCAACGCATCCACATACGAGGCCATATTAGTATCAAACATCAAACTATAGTCGATTTTAAAGTCCGCACGCCCTTGCTGATGATAGGAAAACAGAATCCTGTCATTCAAAAAATAGACTTCCCCACCTGAAAAATAGGGAACCAGTACCGCCTCATCGCCTTTCGCATACTTTTTTACGGCGCCTGGAATATTCGCCCGCTTATAATCTTCCAAGGCAACAATAGCGGTGATAGTTCCTTTCAAGCCAGTCGACATCCAGATCTGATCTACTTCTGAAGCGCTCCGGGCCTTGGATAACAAATAGGCAAGCTTCTCTACTCCTGGCAACTCTCTCACAAAATAAAATCCTTACATCAGATAAAACATCGTCCCCTCACACTAAAAACACCCAGTTTCCAGATTTGAATTGGGGGCACATCCGTTGACTTGCTTACCAACTACCAGACGCCCCACCGCCGCCACTGGAACCGCCACCGCTCGACGAACTACTGCTGGAACTGGAGCTGCTGGAACTTGAACTGGACCCACCGCCGGAGCCAGAACCTTCGCCGACCTTGCCAAAGATAATCAGCGCAACAAACGATGCGATAGGAAATGCCAGCAACCAGGCGTCGCGATCGCCGTCCATTACCTGCCCCGCCACCCCGTACACGGCCACCGCCGCCAGCAGTCGTACGGCAAAACCTGCGCGGCTGGTGCGCCATGTCTCCCTCATGAGCAGCAGTAGCACCAGGTACAACCCCAGCACCACCAAGACGCCCAGGGGCCACAGCAGCCAATGGATGAAACTGACATCCACATACTGGTTTGCTACTACCAGTCCGAGGATGTAAGCCAGCAACCCGATCACGCCGTAAAACAGCGTGCGCACCTGCCACAACGCGCCGAATAGCGCGCCGCCAATCAACAAGGTCAGCGGCATTGCAAACAGGAACATCGGCCAGTCTCGACCGCCGGCCAATACCGTCAGCAACAGCGTGGCCGCCACCGCGAGGATCAAGGCCCTGCGCCAGTGCAACTTGCCGGCGGCGATCAACACACCGGCGAGCGCACCCAGGACAAACGCCGCCAATATCGCGAAAAATTGCGGGTTGATCCCCGGCCCGGCCACTTCAGGCAGGTCGCCGCCGTCCACCAGTACCACCAGCGCGTTCACGCCTTGCTGGATGCCACCGGCAAAATCGCCCTGACGAAACGCTGGAGTGAGGCGTTCTTCAATGATGCGATGGGCCAGTAGATCGGTAACGATGCCTTCCAGGCCATAACCCACCTCGATGCGCACTGTGCGGTCGGCTTTGGCCACCACCAGCAGGATGCCGTCATTGACGTCCTTGCGCCCCAGCTTCCAGGCGCGGAACAGTTGGTTGGCATAGTCTTCGATGCCACTGCCGCCGGTAGTCGGCACCAGCAATACGGCCACTTGCGCGCCTTTGCGTTGTTCAAGGTCGGCGAGTTGTTGCTTGAGGCGCAGCACGGTGCCCGAGTCGAGGGTGTTGGTCAGGTCAATGACCCGCTGATCAAGGGCTACCCCAATCGGCGAGGTGTCCGCATGAGCGGTGATCAACAGGCTGGAAAATACCAAGGCCAGTAGGCTGAACACCGATTGCCGCACAAGCACGATCATGTATGGTTACCTGAAGTCTCTCCCTGAAGGCGCCGACTTTACCTTATCTGCGTGCAAACGCGTGACCCAGGGCCTGCGACTATCTAAACTGCCGATAAGCTGCATAGCAATAAGCCATCTACGGGACGCCCATGGACCTAAGTCACCGCAACAATGTACATGTGATGGGCAACGGTCCCTCGACGCTGGTGTTTTCCCACGGCTTTGGTTGCAACCAGGCCATGTGGAATGCCTTGGCACCGCACTTTCTCGAGCGCTTTCGCGTGGTGCTGTATGACCTGGTCGGCGCCGGCCTGTCAGACTTGAGTGCGTTCGAAAAAGCCAAATACAGCCGCCTGGATGGCTATGCCCATGACCTGAACGAGATTATCGACGCCTACGCCCAAGGCCCGGTGATTCTGGTGGGCCACTCGGTCAGCGCGATGATCGGCACGCTCGCCGACCGTTTCCTCCCGGGCCGCATTGCCGCACACGTGATGATTGGCCCATCGCCACGCTATATCGATACCGAGGAATATGTCGGCGGTTTCCAGCGCGACGACATCGACGACCTGCTCGACACCCTCGACAGCAACTATCTGGGCTGGTCCAGCGCCATGGCCCCGGTGATCATGGGCGCCCCGACGCAGCCGCACCTGAGCGAGGCGCTCACCGAGAGCTTCTGCCGCACCGAGCCGGACATCGCCAAGCAGTTCGCCCGCGTGACCTTCCTCTCGGATAACCGCCAGGATGTGTTCGGCCTGACCACCCCGGTACTCATTCTGCAATCGACCGACGACCTGATCGCCCCCGTGGCCGTGGGTGAATACCTGCACGCCGTACTACCTAACAGCACTTATTGCCTGGTCGAGAATGTCGGCCATTGCCCGCATATGAGCGCCCCCCAGGCGTGTGCAACGGCGATGGACCGGTTCCTGGCCCCTTGGGCGGCTGCCGATGCCCGTTGACCCGCTGTTTGACAGCGCGGCGTGTGCCCTGGCGGTGACCCAGGAAGATGGCACGATCCTGCACGTCAACCCGCGCTTGTGCGACTGGCTGGGCTTTACTGCGGCCCAGCTGCTGGGCCGGCGTTTCCAGGACCTGCTGGCCATGGGCGGGCGGATTTTTTACCAGACGCACCTGGCGCCGATGCTGCGTATGCATGGCAGCGTCACCGAGGTGAAGCTCGACATCCGCCATTGCAACGGGCACAAAGTCACGGTCTTGCTCAACGCCAACCAGCGCCAGCAGCCCGACGGCGTGGTGTATGACTTGGCGTTGTTCGGCACCACCGACCGTGACAAGTACGAGCGCGAGCTGCTCAATGCCCGCAAGCAGGCCGAAGCCCTGCTACAGGAAAAAACTGCTACGGAACTGGCCCTGCAACAGGCCCAGGCCGAGCTGAGCGAAGCCTATGCCATTGCTCAGCGCCGGGCGTTGTTTGCCGAACAGATGGTGGCGATTGTCAGCCATGACCTGAAAAACCCACTCACCGCGATCCGCATGGCCTCCGACTTTCTCCAGCGTGGCGAGCGCACGGCCAAGGAGCGCCAGCTGTTGGGGCACATCGGCCAGTCGGCCGAACGCGCCCACCGCATGATCGCCGACCTGCTGGACTTCACCCAGGCCCGGGTCGGCCAGGGCATTACCATCAAGCCGCAACCGCTGGACCTGCACAGCGTTATTCATCGCAGCGTCGACGAACTGCGGGTGGCCTTCCCCAAGGCCACGCTGGTGCATCACGGCGAGGGCCAGGGCGATGCGTGCCTGGACGCCGACCGCGTGCAACAGATGATCGGTAACCTGGTGGCCAACAGCGTGGCCTATGGCGACTTGCTGCAGCCGATCACCATTACCTCGCGCCTGGGCGATAACACCTGCGAGGTTGCAGTGCACAACCACGGCCCGGCGATACCCCAAGCCTTGCTGGCCGGGTTGTTCGAACCCATGACCCGCGGCACCGACCAGGGCAGCGACGTGCGCAGCGTGGGCCTGGGCCTGTATATCGTGCGTGAACTGGCCAGGGTGCATGGCGGCGATGTGGCAGTGAGTTCCTGTGAGGCACGCGGCACAACCTTCACTGTGACGTTCTAAACGTAGGAGCGAGCTTGCTCGCGAAAAACTCATAGACGCCGCGTTTATTCAGGCAGTACGCGTTATTGTTGGCGTTTTTCGCGAGCAAGCTCGCTCCTACAGGGGGGTGATGGTCATGCTTATTGTATTCAGCGGCTTGCCGGGCAGTGGCAAGACCACAATTGCCAGGGAACTGGCACGACAGGTGGGCGCGGTTTACCTGCGCATCGATGTGATTGAGCAGGCGCTGCGCGAGGCCGGGGTGTTGGCGGGCGATGTGGGGGCCAGTGGCTACGGTGTGGCGAATACGCTGGCGCTGAGTAACCTGCGCCTGGGGCAGCGGGTGATCGCCGATTGTGTAAACCCGGTGAAGGAAAGCCGTGATGCCTGGCAAGCGGTGGCGACAGCCGCCGGCGTGGCGCTGATCAATATCGAGGTGGTGTGTTCCGATCAGCAGGCGCATCGGCGCCGGGTGGAAGGCCGTGTGGGCGATATTCCGGGGCTGGTGTCACCCACTTGGGAATCGGTGCAGGTGCATGAGTATGAACCCTGGGAAGCGCCGCCGTTCAGGCTGGATACGGCGCAGATGACGCCGGCAGAGGCTGTCGCGGCAGCCTTGCTCCATCTAGGCTAAACCCCCACCCTGTGGCGAGGGAGCTTGCTCCCGCTGGACTGCGTAGCAGTCCCACAAAGAGCGGGGCCGCTTCGCGCCCCAGCGGGAGCAAGCTCCCTCGCCACAATCCTTAGAATTTACTGCGCAGCGCCTCAAGCCCGCCTTCGTAGACACCGGTAAACAACTCCTCTACCTGCGCCTCGGTGGTACCCGCTGCCGGCGTGAACACGCCGGACCAGGTCACTTTCGCCGAGGCGTCCGTCAACGCTTCAACCTGCAAGGTCGACAGGTAGGCACTCACCGGAAACGGCGACGTTTCAATGGTGTAGCTGTAGGTGCGCGCCACGTTGTCGAAGGTCTGCAAGCGCTCGACAATCGTGCCGCCGTCAGCGGCGGTCAGGTGACGCACACGACCACCCTCGCTCGGCTCGCTCTTGGCAATAAAAGGCAGCCAGTCGGGCAGGCTGTTGAAGCCGCCAATCAGTTGCCAGACCTGGTCGGCCGATACCGCAATTTCAATCACAGAAGAAGCTGTCGCCACAATCAATACTCCAGTCAGGAAAAAATCAGATTGCCATGCTGTCGACAACGCCACCGTCGACCCGCAGCGCGGCACCGGTCGTCGCCGAAGACAGCGGTGAAGCAATGTACGCCACCAGGTTCGCCACTTCATCCACATTGGCCGCACGCTGGATGATCGAGGTGGGCCGCGCATGGCGCACAAACACATCTGCTTCGTCTCGGGCACTGCGCCCGGATTCGGCCGTGGCGTCCTTGAGCATGTGTTCCAGGCCATCGGTAAAGGTCGGCCCCGGCAAGATAGCATTCACCGTCACCCCAGTACCCGCCAGGCGCTTGGCCAAGCCGTGTGACACCGCCAGGTTGGCGCTTTTGGTCACTCCGTAGTTGATCATGTCGGCCGGCGTCGCCACGCCGGACTCCGACGACACGAAGATCACCCGGCCCCAGCCCTGCTCGACCATACCCGGCACATAATGCCGTGCCAGGCGCACGCCGGAGATCACATTGACCTCATAGAAGCGCGCCCACTCACTGTCCGGCGCGTCGAAGAAATCCACCGCGTCGAAGATGCCCAGGTTGTTGACCAGAATGTCGGCGCGCGGTTCGGCGGCGAAAAGTTTCTGTGCGCCTTCAACGGTGCCCAGGTCGGCCACCACACCACGCAGTTGGGCAGCGGGAACCGCCTGGCGAATGCTCGCCAAGGCGTCGTCCACCTTGCCTGCATCACGCCCGATCACCACCACCGTGGCACCCGATTGCGCCAGGGCCTGGCTGATGCCCAGGCCGATACCGGCGGTGCTGCCGCTGACAATAGCCACTTTGCCGCTTACATCAATCTTCATGCTCAAGCTCCTTAACGTGAGAGAGGCAAAGGTGCACGGTCCGAGATCAAGCGGGCCTCGCGCAACGCTTGCCAGAAGGCTGCTGGGATCTGTTCAGACAACGCCGCGACGTCTTCGGCAATCCGCCCCGGACGACTGGCACCGGGAATCACCGCCGCCACTGCCGGATGCGCCAGTGAAAACTGTAGCGCAGCGGCCTTGATGCTGACGCCAAACGCTTGGGCAATCACCTTGATCTGCTCGACCTTGGCAATGATCGCTGGGCTGGCTTGCTGGTATTCAAAATGCGCACCGCCAGCGAGGATGCCGGAGCTGTACGGGCCACCGACGACGATCTCCACCTGCTGGGCGTGGGCGGCGTCCATCAGGCGCTGCAAGGCGCGGTCGTGATCCAGCAGCGTGTAGCGCCCCGCCAGCAGAAAACCGTCAGGCTGGGCTTCGATCAGGTCCAGGGTCAACTCGCAGGGTTCGACACGGTTGACGCCCAGCCCCCATGCCTTGATCACACCTTGCTCGCGCAAACGGGTGAGTACTTTGAAGGCGCCAGTGCGGGCCTGGTTGAAGTATTCCAGCCATTGGTCGCCGTAAAAATCCTGGGCAATATCGTGAACCCACACGATGTCCAGGCGATCGGTTTGCAGGCGTGTCAGGCTGTCTTCAATGGAGCGCAGGGTGGCGTCGGCGCTGTAGTCATTGAGTATTTTATTGCGGCGGCCGTGTTCGAATACGCCGCTTTTTTCGCCAAGGTCACGGGCGGTTTCTTCGACTTCATCGAGAATCACCCGGCCGACCTTGGTGCTGAGCACGTAGTCATCGCGGTGATAGTTGGACAGCGCCTGGCCCAAGCGCATTTCCGACAGGCCCGAGCCGTAGAACGGCGCGGTATCGAAGTAACGCACGCCCTGGCTCCAGGCGGCCTCGACGGTGGCCTGGGCTTCTTCTTCGGGGATCGCGCGAAACATATTACCCAAGGGGGCGGTTCCAAAGCCCAGTGCGCCGGGCAGTGTGTCTTTCAAGCTCATGGTGGTTCCTCAATCGGTGCGAGGTCGCTGTGACCGTTGAGCAGATGCTAGATTGCGCTGATCAGACCGTCCAAGACATACTGCGACCTACTTGAGTCCTTGCAGGTCTTACATGATTGATCTACGCCAGTTGCGCTACTTCGAAGTGGTGGCTGAAGAAGAACACGTCGGCCGCGCCGCCGAGCGCTTGCACATTTCTCAATCGCCTCTGAGCCGGCAGATCGCCCAGCTCGAGGAACGCCTGGGCCTGACCCTGTTCGAACGCAGCCAGCAGCGTATCCGCTTGACCCGCGATGGCCAGACCTTCCTGGCCGAAACCAAGGCATTGCTGACCCATGCCAACCGCCTGGAGTCTCTGGGCAAGCGCCTGGGCCGTGGGGAAGAAGGCGGTTTGTGCATCGGTTATATCGAAAACGCCATGCACGCCGGTGTCTTGCCCAATGCCTTGCGCATACTGCGCGACGACCGGCCCGCCGTGCATATCAAGCTGTATAACCTGCCCTCCTTGGAACAATTGGAAGGTTTGCGCCAACGCAGCCTGGACATCGCCCTGGTGAGCGAACCACCCGCCGCCGATGACCCGGACCTGACCGCCTGGCAAGTCCTCGACGACCCGATGCTTCTGGCCCTGCCCGAACAGCATCCGCTGGCTCGACAACGCGAACTGTTGCCCGAACACCTGGCCGACCAACAATGGATCGGCGTGCAACGCAAACCTGGCGCCCACCCGGCTGACGATTTCGTCGCCGCCTGCATCCGCACCGGTTTCACCCCGCAGATCCCCATGGAGGCCAGCGAGCCCTTTACCGCATTGGGCCTGGTGGCGTCAGGGCTGGGGGTGGCGATGGTGCAAAAGGGCCTGAGCCGCAACGCACCGCCCGGCGTGGTGTTGCGCGAGCTGCCGTGGCTGGCCTACACCACACCACTGTGGGCCGCCTGGCATCGCGTCAACTTGAGGCCATTAGTGGAAACCTTTCGCAAGGTGCTGACCGACTGATCGTTCCCACGCTCCGCTGATCGTTCCCACGCTCCGCGTGGGAATGCATCCCATGACGCTCCGCGTCACTAAACGGCGGGACGCGGAGCGTCCGCGGCGGCGTTCCCACGCAGAGCGTGGGAACGATCAATCAGAGCGCTTCGCGCAACCGATACCACAACATCCCCAACGCCAGCAGTGGCGAGCGCAACGCCTTGCCACCGGGAAAGGTCATGTGTGGCACCTGGCTGAAGATATCCAGGCCCTGGCTTGCGCCCGCATGTATCCCTTCAGCCAGCAACCGTGCGCACCAGTGCGTCACGTTCAAGCCGTGGCCGGAATAGCCTTGGGCATAGAACACGTTCGGGTACTGCTTGAGCCGCCCGACCTGGGGAAAGCGGTTGGCGGTGATGCCGATCTTGCCGCCCCACTGGAACTCGATAGCCGTGCTGGCCAACTGTGGGAACACCTTGAGCATTTTCGGGCGCATGTACGCGGCGATGTCCTGGGGGTCGCGGCCCGAGTAGTGGCAGGCACCGCCGAACAACAGGCGCCGGTCGGCAGTCAACCGGTAGTAATCCAGGCCGACTTTCTGGTCGCACAGCGCCAGGTTCTGTGGGATCAACTGCTGGGCCAAAGGCTCAGGCAGTGGCTCGGTGGCGATGATGTAGCTGCCCGCCGGCAGTACCTTGCCGCTCAAGCGCGGCTCCAGCTCTTCAAGATGAGCATTGCATGCCAGCACCAGGTTGGCTGCGCGCACGCTGCCGCCTGCGCAGCGCACTTGCACCGTCTCGCCATGGATCAGCTCCAGCACCGGGCTGTGCTCAAAGATACGCACGCCAAGGGCCTCGGCCGCCTGCGCTTCGCCCAATACCAGGTTGAGCGGGTGAAGATGGCCGGAGCCCATGTCGACTAAGCCGCCGGCATATACCGTCGAGCCCACCACCTGCGACATGTCTTGTGGGCCGACCAGTCGCGTTTCATGCGCATACCCCATGGCCGCCAGGTGCGCCTGTTCGCCCTTGAACGCGGCAAACTGCGCCGGGGTGTTAGCCAGTTCGCAAAAACCCCAGCGCAGGTCACAGTCGATGCCGTGCTCGGCAATGCGCTGGCCCACCAGGGCGACCGAGTCGATACCGGCCCGCTCCATATAGCGCACGCCCTCCTCGCCCACGTATTTGGCAAACCCGGAGACATCATGACCAATACCCCGAATTAATTGCCCGCCGTTGCGCCCGCTGGCGCCCCAACCAATGCGGCGCGCCTCCAGCAGGATCACCGAAAGCCCGCGCTGGGCCAGTTCAATGGCGGTGTTGACCCCGGTAAAACCGCCACCGATCACACACACATCAGCGCTCAGGTCTGCCTCAAGTGCGGGCCGCTGCGCCATGGCATTCGCCGAAGCGCGGTAATAGGACGGGGCATGTTCATTGGGCTGCATCATCGGTTGGACTTCACTTTGCTCCAGGCGCGGGTCATCACGCGCATGGTCGCCGGCGTGGGCGTGGTGGAAATATAGAGTTTGTCGAGTACCTCCTGGGGCGGGTACACCTCAGGGTTGTTCACCAGTTCGGGGGCCATGAACGGCTTGGCTGCCGGGTTGGCGTTGGCATAGCCCACCGAGGCGCTGACCTTGGCAATCACCTCGGGCTCCAGCAGGTAGTTGATGAACGCATGGGCTTCTTTAGGGTTGCTCGCGTCGGCCGGAACCGCCAGCAGGTCGAACCACAGGTTGGCGCCTTCCTTGGGGATCGAATACGCAATGTTCACCCCGTTCTTGGCTTCCTTGGCGCGGTTGGCGGCCTGGAACACATCGCCGGAATAACCGAAGGCCACACAGATATTGCCGTTGGCCAGGTCCGAGATGTACTTGGATGAGTGGAAATAGGTGATGTACGGCCGCAACGTCAGCAGCTTGGCTTCGGCCTGCTTGTAGTCCTCGGCATTCTCGCTGCGTGGGTCCTTGCCCATGTAGTTGAGGATCGCCGGGAACAACTCATCCGCCGAATCGAGGAAGGCCACGCCGCATTCATGCAGCTTCTTGATATTTTCTGGCTCGAATAGCACCGCCCACGAATCGATACGGTCGATACCCAGCACTTGCTTGACCTTGTCGACGTTATAGCCAATGCCATTGGTGCCCCACAGGTACGGCACCGAGTGCGTATTACCGGGGTCGTTCTGTTCCAGCAACTTCAGCAACTTGGGGTCCAGGTTCTTGAAGTTGGGCAACTGCGCGCGGTCGAGCTTGAGGAACGCACCGGCCTTCACCTGGCGCGCCAGGAAGTGGTTGGACGGCACCACCACGTCATACCCGGTGCGCCCGGCCAGCAACTTGCCCTCCAGGGTTTCGTTGGAGTCGAATACATCGTAGACCACCTTGATACCGGTCTTGGCCTGGAAGTCCGCCAAGGTGGTCTCGCCAATGTAATCGGTCCAGTTGTAGACACTCACCGTCGGTGCCGCCTGGCCTGCACTGCTGAACGCCGCGGCCAGGGCCAGTGGGAGAAGTTTGTTCACAAGACGCATATCGTCACCCCTTTTATGCTTGTTTTTAGACGCTCAACAGCAGGAACTCACGCTCCCAGGAACTGATCACCCGCTTGAAGTTTTCATGCTCGGCGCGTTTGACCGCCACGTAGCCGCGCCCGAATTTCTCGCCCAGGTACTGCTTGACCGTGTCGCAATCCTCCATGCGCGCCAGTGCATCTTCGAGGGTGAACGGCAGGCGCAGGTTGCGGCGCTCATAGGCGCGGCCTTCCACCGGGGCACTGGGTTCGATGTGCTCGATCATCCCCAGATAACCACACAGCAGGCTCGCGGCAATGGCCAGGTACGGGTTGGCATCGGCCCCCGGCAGGCGGTTTTCCACGCGCATCGCCTCCGGGCTGGACGTAGGCACGCGCAAGCCGACGGTGCGGTTCTCTTCGCCCCATTCGACGTTGACCGGCGCCGAGGTGTCCGGCAGGAAGCGGCGGAACGAGTTCACATTGGGCGCAAACATCGGCAACAGCATGGGGATGTACTTCTGCAAGCCGCCGATGTGATGCAAAAACAGCGGGCTCATGGCGCCATCGGCATCCACGAACACCGGTTTGCCGGTGGCAATCTCCACCACGCTCTGGTGCAAATGCATGGCGCTGCCCGGCTCATCGGCCACCGGCTTGGCCATGAAGGTGGCGGCGACGTTGTGCTTGAGGGCGGCCTCGCGCAAGGTGCGCTTGAATACCGTGATCTGGTCGGCCAGGTCCAGGGCGTCGCCGTGGCGGAAGTTGATTTCCATCTGCGCCGGGCCGTCTTCGTGGATCAACGTATCGAGGTCCAGGCCCTGGGCTTCGCACCAGTCATAGACATCTTCGAACAGCGGGTCGAATTCGTTGGCCGCATCGATAGAGAACGACTGGCGCCCGGTTTCGGCACGGCCGGAACGGCCAATCGGGGTTTTCAAGGGCAGGTCCGGATCTTCGCAGCGCTGGGTCAGGTAGAACTCCATCTCCGGCGCGACAATCGGCTGCCAGCCTTGGTCGGTGTAGAGCTGCAGGACTTTCTTCAACACATTGCGCGGCGACAGCTCGATGGGGTTGCCCTGCTTGTCGAAGGTGTCGTGGATCACGATGGCGGTGGGTTCGATGGCCCACGGCACTACGTAAGTGGCGTTGGCCACCGGGCGGCAGATCATGTCGATATCGGCCGGGTCCAGCAGGTCGTAGTAGATATCGTCGTCGACAAAGTCCCCGGTTACCGTTTGCAGCAACACACTTTCCGGCAGGCGCATGCCTCGCTCATGCAGGAACTTATTGGTGGGCGCAATCTTGCCGCGTGCGATGCCAGTCAAGTCACTGATCACGCATTCGACTTCGGTAATCTTGTGTTCTTTCAGCCAGGCGGACAGCTGATCGAAGGGGGCGTTCATAAGGACCTCGTCTTGGGTGGGATGCGACGCCGGCTTGTACTCCCAGCGCATTGAGGTCTATCTTGGGCCAGCCTTGAAACGGCATCTATCCACTTTGCACGCGGCACAACGCACCAATAGAGTGCGCACGGATCACCCATGACACAGGCAACCGCTTTGCGCGTACAGGCCTTCGCCACCGGCGATGTGGCCGCCCAATGCAGTGCGACACCCGGCTGGGTGCAGCAGTACCAGCAGATGTCGCCGGGGCATTTTGCCGGGCAGGTGCGCTACCTCGACCTGCAAGGCGTGCAGGTTTACGAAGAGTGCATGAACACCCGCGTGGAGCAGCATTTCAACGCCCCCACCGGCGCCCTGACGTTCTGTTTCGACGCCAGTGACAACGCGCTGTACCTGCTCAATGGCGAAAGCCGCAACACCTGGATCACCCCGATCAACTACCGCGAAGTGGCGGTGGTATTCGGCCCACAGTTCGTCCAGCGCCAGGGCCTGGATATAGCCAAACTCGAAGGCTTGTTCATGGCGCCGCTGACCTGTCGGCAAAATGCGCTGTTCACTCGCTGGCTGAGCGGCACCCTTACGCGCCTGTCGGCACTGACCGACCCCATCAGCCGCGATGCCCTCACCCAGCAACTGCTCGACGACTGCCTGTTTATCCTCGATAACGCCTGCGTGTGTCTGGACCGCAGTTCGCTACAAAAGCGCAGCGAAGAACGCCGCTTGATGGCGCGCATCGGCGAATGGGCGGCGGATGCACCGGATGAAACCGCCAACCTGTTGGAACTGGCGCAGATTGCGGGGGTGCCGTTGCGCCAATTGCAGCAAGGGTTCAAGACCTATACGGGATTGAGCCCGGCGCAGTGGTTAAGGTTGCGTCGGTTGAATGGGGCACGGCGTGAGTTGCTCAGTGGCGCTGATACCACCGTAGCCGAGGTGGCGATGAATTGGTCGTTCTGGCATTTGGGGCGGTTTTCCAACAGCTATCGTGCTTTGTTCCGGGAGCTGCCCAGCGAGACCCTGAAGCGCTTTGGTTGAAGTCCAATCCCCTGTGGGAGCTGGCTTGCCTGCGATAGCGGTGGTTCAGGCAATAATTCAGCGACTGACACGCCGCTATCGCAGGCAAGCCAGCTCCCACATTCGATTAGCGGTGTGGCAGAGCCCTGCTGCATAACTTGTAAAATCCCGCCGTTATGCCTAGCTTATGCGCCCCCCGCCCAACGCTTTAAGGCCTTTACCCATGGTTTTGCGTTTTCGCCCCGTCGTCACTTCACGTTTCGCCCTCGGCCTGTTACTCAGTGGCGGCATCGGCAGCAGCCTGGCCGCCGAGATCGAGTTGCCGACGGTAAAGGTCCAGGGCCAGGATGAGTCGGGCTACCGTAATGAAACCGCGTCGGTGGGTGGCTTTGATGAAGCGCCGCTGCTGGACACCCCCGCCTCGATCACGGTGATCAACGCCGCGCTGATCAAGGATCAGCAGGCACGCCTGCTCAGCGAAGTGCTGCGCAACGATGCCTCGGTGGGCGACAGTTACGCGCCCATTGGCTATTACGAGAATTTCGTGGTGCGTGGCTTTTCGTTGAACGCGGCCAGCAGTTACAAGATCAATGGGCGCACCATCACCGGCGAGCAGAATGTCGCCCTGGAAAACAAGCAGCAAGTGGAAGTGCTCAAGGGCCTAGCGGGTTTGCAGAGCGGCATTTCTGAGCCCAGCGGAGTGATCAACTACGTGACCAAGCGCCCCCAGGATGTGCGCTCGGTGACGGTGTCCACCGATGATCGTGGCAGTGGCTACATCGCCACCGATGTTGGCGGCTGGTTTGGCAGCGAGCAGCAGTTCGGCCTGCGCGCCAATGTCGCCCATGAAGACCTCAATTCCTATGTGGAACACGCCAACGGCCAGCGCGATTTCGTGTCCCTGGCCTTTGACTGGAACATCAGCCCCGACGCCGTGTTGCAACTGGATGCCGAATACCAGAACAAACAACAGCGCTCGGTGCCAGGTTATCAACTGCTGGGCGGCACCGAAGTGCCCCACGGCGCTTCACCGAAGAAGCTGTTGGGGCACCAGACGGGCGGCAAGCAGGTCGGGATTGATTCGCTGAACCTCAACGGCAAGTTCGAGTACCGTTTCAGCGATCAGTGGAAAGGCAGTGTCAGCGCGGCGCGTAGCAAGGTGGTGATTGATGACTACAGTTCGTTTGCCTGGGGTTGCTATGGTTCAGACAGTTGCAGTTCTACAAGCGTGCCGAACTACTTCAGCCCCGAAGGCAATTACGACGTCTACGACTACCGCAGCCCGGACGATACCCGCCGCGACGATGAAATCCAGGCGGCCATGACAGGCCTGTTCGACACCGCCGGCATTGGCCATGAACTGACGTTTGGCACCAGCGCGTTTCGCCGGGTGATCGACAAACGCAAGTCGGTCAACGAATTCATCGGCACCGCCAATATCAACGAAGAGGTGCCGAGCTTTCCCCCGACCGACAAGCCGCTGAACGACAGCCACCGCAACCTCGACAGCCGCCAGTACGGGCTGTTCGTCACCGACCGCATCCGCTTCAACGAGCAATGGCAAACCATCCTCGGCGGCCGTGAAGTGCGCCTGGACGAAAAAGCCTTCGACAGCGTCACCGGCAACCAGACACGCCACACCCAACAGTACGTGTTCCTGCCCCAGGCCTCGTTGATCTACAAGCCGGTGGACAACGTTTCGCTGTACACCAGCTACAGCAAGGGCCTCTCTCTTGGCGGCACAGCGCCGTGGTTCGCAAACAATGCGGATGAAACCCTCGCCCCCACCGTCTCGCGCCAGCTCGAAGCCGGGGTGAAATACGACTGGCGCCGTATCAGCTTCGCCGCCGCCGTGTTCCAGACGCGCCAGGCTTACCAATACGCCAAGCCCGAAGGTGACACGTTCAACTACGTGCAGCAGGGCCAGCAGAAAAACACCGGGATTGAATTGTCTGCCAACGGCTGGGCCACCGACCGTCTGCAGATCGCCACCAGCGTGGCCGCGATCCGAGCGCGGGTGAGCGGCAGCGGCACGCCGGAGTACGAAGGCCATCAGGCGATCAACGTGCCAAAGCTGCGCGCCAGTGTGTACGCCGACTACGCCCTGCCCTGGGTCAATGGCCTGGCCGTATTGGGCGGCGTGCAATACAGCGCCAAGAAGTCCGCCAATCGCACCGGCAACGTGGAAGTGGGCGACTACGCGGTGGTCAACGTCGGTAGCCGCTACACCACCAAGGTCGATGGCTACGAGACCGTGTTTCGCCTGAGCGTCGATAACCTGTTCGACAAGCGCTACTGGCGCGACGCGGGCGAGTACATGGGCGATGACTACCTGTTCCAGGGCGCGCCGTTGACGGCGCGTTTGAGTGCGTCGGTCAACTTCTGAGTAGCCGCGACGTAGCCAGCCACAACGCTGCCAAACCGCACACCAACAGGCTCCAGCCTAAATCCTGGGACCAGGTCACCAAGGCCAGCCCGCCGCCAATCACCAGGTAGTACAGCAAGCCAAACAGGGCGGCGGCGGTGCCAAGGCGGTCACGGTAATCGACCAGGGCCGCCCCCAGCACGTTGGGAATCGCCATGCCGAAGGCCAGCACCACCAACAGCATCGGCCACACCAACAGCCAGCTGTGCTGCAGGGCCAACACCAACAGGCTCCCCACCACGGCCACCGCTGCGGCGACAACCACCAACCGCTCACCGCTCAACCCACGCTTGAGCAAGGCTTTGTTCAGCCACGCCCCCAACCCGGAACCCAGCGCCAGCAACACACCGCTGTAACCGAACTCGGCGGTGGAACGCCCCTGCTGCGCGAAGACAAACGGCCCCACGCTGTAATAGCTGAACAGCGCGATATTGAACGCCGCGACCAACCCGACCGAGCGCCATACTCCGGCATCCTTGAGCATCAGGCCGAGCGTCTGGCCAAGGGCGGCGGTGGGCAAGGAGGCCGGACGGGTTTCCGGTAAGGCCCACCAACACCAGCCCCATAACACCGCCGCGAGCAGCAGCAACGTGCAGAGCACGCCGCGGTAACCGAAAAATTCCACCAGGCTCGCGCCGCTGAACAGGCCGATAGCAGGACTGGCGGCCAGCGCAATACCCATCACGGAAAACACCTGGGCCAGGTCGGCACCGTGGAAACGGTCACGCAACACCGTCTGCGTGACCACCGACCCCACCGCCGCGCCAAAAGCAGCACAGGCCTGGGCCAGCAGCAAGGCGTCGAATGTCGTCACCGTCAAGGCCAGCGCCGAAGCGCCCACATAGATTGCCAGCCCCATCAGCATCACCGGCCGCCGCCCCAGACGATCACTCAGCCGGCCCCACACCACCACGCCCAGGGCGAAGGCGAGGAAATACACCGACAAGGTCTGCCCTGCCCGTTCCGGCGCGACGTCAAAGGCGCGGCTGATATCGCCCAGGGCCGGGCTGTACAGGGTTTGGGCCAACTGCGGGAACATCAGCAGGGCCATGGTCAGCGGCAGCAAATTTTTATATGTCATCACACGATCCATCCATAAACACAACGGACGGATTCTAGGGCGCGCCAGCTGGGCTATTATCCGGACTTCGACACTTTATCCATCAAATCGGACAACCCATGGCCTGGCTTGCCGCTACCGCGTCTTTCAACCCCGATGCCTTCGCAGCGCCCGTGATCGGCATCGCGGCGGTGCTGGGCAATCACGATTCGGGCCTGCATGTGCACCAGCGCGGGCAACTGCTGTTCACCCAGCAAGGGTGCACGCGCATCACCCTGGACAATCAACTGTGCCTGTTGCCACCCACCCGCGCAGCCTGGATCCCCGGCGGCCTGCCCCATCGTGCGGTGATGCAGCAGGCGGTGGATTATCGGTCGGTGTATGTGAGTGCGGCCCTGGCCGAGCAGTTGCCGGCCCAGGTGCGGGTGATCCAAGTGAGTGCCTTGCTCAGGGCAGTGCTGGAACCCATGGCCCTGGCGCCGTTCGAGACTGATTGGCAGGCGGGTCGCTATGCCCATTTGCTCGGACTGTGCCTGGATGAAATTCGCCACGCGGCGGCGCAACCCTTGCTGTTGCCGTTGCCACGGGACAAGCGCCTGGCGCCGCTGCTGGCCCAGCTTGACCGCTTGCCCCCCACGCTGCAGGACCTGGAACAGCACATTGGCGCCAGCACCAAGACCATCGGCCGGATTTTCCTCAAGGAAACCGGCCTGGGGTATCAGCAATGGCGCCAACAGTGGCGTCTGATGCGCATGATCGAACTGCTTGCCATCGGGCGCAGCCTGGGCTACTGCGCCTTTGAACTGGGCTTTGCCAGCGACAGTGCACTGATCGCCTTTTTCAAAGGCATGACCGGCACCACGCCGCGAAACTATTTCAAAGCCAACTGACGGGCTTACTTGGGCATCTTGCGAAAGCCCACCGCCAGGCGGTTCCAGCTGTTGATGGTGGCGATGGCGACGCTCAGGTCCACTTGTTCCTGGGGGCTGAATTGGGCGGCCAGTGCGTCGAAGTCTTCATCCGGGGCGTGGGTCTGGCTGAGCAGGGTCAGGCTTTCGGCCCAGGCCAGGGCAGCGCGCTCGCGCGGGGTGAAGAACGGGGTTTCACGCCAGGCCGACACGGTGTACAGGCGGCGCTCGGTTTCGCCGCCTTTGCGGGCATCGGCGGTGTGCATGTCCAGGCAGAACGCGCAGCCATTGATCTGCGATACGCGCAGGCGCACCAGTTCCAGCAGTGGCAGTTCGATGGAGAGTTTGCCGACTGCCGCTTCCAGGGCGAGCATGGCTTTCATGGCGTCTGGGGAAGCGGTGTAGAAATCGGTACGGGTTTGCATGGTGTTGCTCCAGGACAGTGGGATTGGTGAGCAGGTTAGTCACCCCGGCGTCCTGGAGAAATAGCCAATCCGGGCGAAGAACAGGTGACCAATCTACAGGCCGCGGTTCCTCAGCCACTGTATGAAGCCCTTCTTGACCGGTACTACGGGTGCGTCTTCGGTCAGGGCCTGGGCGGCATGGCGGCGGAAGTCCAGCAGCGCCTTCATGGCTTCGCCGATATCATGCCGGGCGTCCAGGCACGGCTTGAGGTATTCATTTTCGATGCGGTAGAGCGTGCAGTAGGTCTTGGCCGAGAAATCCGCCAGCGCCGCCTGGTCGGAGAGAATGCCGGACTCACCGATCACCTCCCCCGGGCCCATGCGCCCTGCCTCGAACTTGTGCCCGTCCTTGATCAACAGCACCGAGACCACGCCGGACTCGATGATGAACAGGTGATCGCTGACCTCCCCCGCCGCCAGGATCATCTCACCGGCGCGGTAGGTGTGCAGGGTCATGTTCTGGCTGAAGGTGTCTTTTTCTTCCTGGCGCAAGGTGGAGAAGATCGTCGAGCGCTCCAGCAAGGCGCGGGCGCCAGACACCGCAGGCGGCGTGCTGCCTTCGGTGGCGGACAACAGGCCCACGCCCGCCGCCTGCAAATGCCGGTAGGCCAGGTCGTAAAGCTGGTTGCGGGTTTCGCGCTTGAGGCCCATGGCCGGCACAAAGCCGCTGATCTCATACTCCACGCCACTGCCGGTGGACGCCTTGAACGCGACGCTGGGCGCCGGCTGGGCCAGCAACGGCCGGCAGCCCTGCATAGCACGTTCCAGCGCTTCGATCACGGTTTGCGGGCGCGCATGGGGGCTCACTTGCAGGCTGACCGCCAGGCCGAACATGTCTGCCGGGCGCGAGAAGTTGATGATCTTGGCCTTGGCCGCCAGGGAGTTGGGGATCACCGCCAGGCTGCCCTGGGAGGTTTGCAGGCGCGTGGCGCGCCAGTCGATATCGGTGACACGGCCTTCGGTACCGTCGATGGAGATCCAGTCATCGATCTGGTAAGGCTTGGTGGTATTGAGGACGATCCCGGAAAACACATCGCTCAGGGTGCTTTGCAAGGCCAGGCCGACGATGATCGCCACGGCGCCGGAGGTGGCCAGCACGCCCTTGACCGGCAGGTCGAGCACGTAGGCCATGGCGGCGATGATCGCGATGAGGAAAATCACCGCGCCCAGCAGGTCCTGCAACAAGCGCCCGGTATGGCCGACCCGCTGCATCATCACTGCGCCGAGCAACACCGTGAGGGTGCGGGCGGCGAACAACCACCAGCCGATCTGCAGCGCCGTGGCGGCCAGATGCAAGGTGGTGTCATCGGCATAGGGCGCCGCTTGCATGGGGTTCATGCCGTCGTTGAACAGCACGGCGCTGAACACCGCGAAAATCACCAGCCGTGCCGCGAGTTTCCAGTTGGCCAGGTTGGGAGAAATAAGGCGCCACACGGCGATGTCGATCAGGATCAACGCCACGGCGCACAGCATCGGGTGATCAGCGATAAATGAGGGCATCCAGGCGACTCCAGGGCGAATGCCGAGAAGATCGCATGAAATCAGAACCCTGGAAACAAAATGTAGGAGCTGGCTTGCCTGCGATGCAAACACCGCGGTGTATCAGCTACACCAGGGTGATGCTATCGCAGGCAAGCCAGCTCCCATAGGAGGTTGCGGTGAACCGTCAGGCGTGCATTTGCCCGAACTGGCCCGACTGAAAGTCGGCAAACGCCTGGTGAATCTCCTGCTCGGTGTTCATCACGAACGGACCGTGGCCGACGATGGGCTCGTCGATGGGTTCGCCACTGAGCAACAGCACCTTGGCGTCGTCGTTGGACTCCAGGGTCAGTCGCTTACCGTCGCGCTCGAACAGCGCCAATTGCCCCTGGCGTGCGACTTCTTCGCCATTGATCAACAACGTGCCGCTGAGCACCACCAAAGCGGTGTTACGCCCGGCGTGCAGGTCCAGCGTGACCGCTTTACCGGCGTTGAGGCGCAAGTCCCACACGTCTATCGGCGTGAAGGTGCGGGCCGGGCCTTGAGTACCGGCAAATTCCCCGGCGATCAGGCGCAGGTGGCCAGCGTCGTTCGCCAATGGCAGCACCGGAATGTCGCCATCGACGATGGTCTGGTAACCGGCATCCGCCATTTTGTCCTTGGCCGGCAGGTTGACCCACAGTTGCACCATCTCCAGTGCGCCGCCGCGACGGGCGAAGTCTTGGGAGTGAAACTCCTCGTGCAGGATACCTTTGGCTGCGGTCATCCATTGCACATCGCCCGGGCCGATTTTGCCGCCGGCACCGGTGGAATCGCGGTGCTCGACTTCACCGTCGTAGACGATGGTCACGGTTTCAAAACCGCGATGCGGGTGCTGGCCGACGCCACGGCGCTGTTCGGTAGGCGTGAATTCAGCGGGGCCGGCGTGATCCAGCAACAGGAATGGGCTGATGTGCTTGCCCATGGTGTCGTAGGAAAACAACGTGCGTACCGGGAAGCCATCGCCGACCCAGTGGGCGCGGGGGCTGGTGTAGATACCAATCAGCTTTTTCATGGTGTACCTCCAAAGTGAGTACACCTTAAATCGTCTCACCCTTGAACACTAGCCGGCAAAAATGGCCCTGATCGTTCTACATATAGAACGATGCTTTAACCTGTGGGAGCTGGCTTGCCTGCGATAGCGGCCCGCCAGCCTGCGACTATCTACCTGACACCCCAATGATCCTACTGTGTGCGGGCTTGCTCGCGAAGGCGGCCTGGCAGTCAACACAGTTGGACCGGGTACATATCCGTTATTTAGGTAACAGCCACTTAGGGTTCCGCCCTGACGGCGGCTCACTTTGCAAAAGCGGCAAAGTAAG
>NZ_JASBQZ010000060.1:0-23179 GCF_029960685.1 Pseudomonas sp. AL10 | reverse complement strand
CGAATTCCGGCCAGCGTGGTTTGACGGGGCGCCTAAGATCAAAAGCAGATCAAGATCAAGATCAAGATCAAGAGCGGCTCGCTTCGCATCGTGGTTACCGTCCGCTGTTACAGTCCACAAAGTTGTGTAGATACCTATGCTGCGATGGCATCGACTCGGTTCGCCTGAACTACCAAGGTATTTGCATCAATACCACTGTAGGAGCGAGCTTGCTCGCGAAAAACCCCAACGGTAACGCGTGCCTCCTGAATAAACGCCGCGCCTGTGAGTTTTTCGCGAGCAAGCTCGCTCCTACAAAATGGGGCCAAGCCCGCTTTTACATTTTAAGTTGTTGGCTTCAAAGGCTTCACGCACTCAATAGAGCGATCTACCGTGGTCTTGGCAATCTCCAACAAATGCCACACCGCCAGAATCTTCGCCCGCCCTGGGTTATCCAGCAGCTCGCCGCAATCGAGCGCCGTTGCCGAAGCGCTGTCGAGCAGGCTGGCGGTGTAGAGCAAAGCATCTTCAAAACTCAGGTCGTCGTTGACGTTGTGGAAACCCTGGCTGGGCAGGTAATGGTCGATGGCGCGGTTGAACGCGGCACGGTCTTTTGCAGGATCGAGGGGTGAATCGGGTAGGACTTTATTCATGGTGTAACTCCACATGGTTTGGAGCTGACACCCCTCGCGACTAAACGAATGGGTGGCGGCTGTACGCAGGTTAGTCGACCGGCCACATGGCAAACCGGCGCGCCCGAAGGCGCCCATACGCACAGCCACCATGAAACATCATGGAACCATGCGCCATATGAAACCCGAGCGACTAAACCCGATCACTGATGAGCAGTGATGGACCGCAGACTAGCCACCGATTCCAACCGGCACAAGGCGGCGGGGATTGTCTCGGAAACGTCCTGCAATTTAAAGGGACACGGCTTGCTGGCCCTTTACAAACCATGACAAAAGGCCAGCAAGCAGAGTGCCTCAGCGCGTCCCTGGAACAAACGCCACACTCCCACCCTCACGCGCCTTGAACAACCGCTCCCCATTATCCGGTTGCGTCGTCACCACTTGATGATCCACCGCCAGAAACGCCAACGGCGTCGGCTCTTCCTTGGAATACTGCGCGACGATTATCGTACGTTGCGGATCAAACCCTTGGCCGCTGGTTTTTTCCAGCCAGGCCATGAACGCGGCGCTGTCGCCTTGGCGCGGGAAGTCCTGGGCTTCGCTCACGTAATAGAAGGGCTTGCCGTGGTTTTGCAGGTACATGGGCAGCTTGTTGTCGACCTCTACCAGCACCAGTTGCCATTGATTCCAGGGCGCACTTTTCTCAGCCTGGGCTTGCAGATCGGTGGCGAAGCGGGTGACGCCGCCGTTGCCGTTGGTCCAGGGGTAGATCACGCCCAGCACCAGCAAGAGCAGGCCTGCGCTCAAGCCAAAGCCTGTTTGCCAGCGCGGGCAGCTCGAAGGTTTTTTGTGCAGGCGCTCGCTCAGCCACCAGGCGCCGAGCAGTTGGGCAAAGGGCACCAGCGGCAACACGTAGTAGCTGCGGCGGCTGCCGCTGGCGGTGAAGAAGACAAATAAAAGGCCCAGGCCCCACACCAGCCAGCGTACGTTGGGCGGCGCCTTGCGCCAGTTGCGCACGGCCAGCCACAGGCCGAGTAACCAGCAGGGTGCCCAGGGCAGGGTGTAGGCCGGCAGGTAGATCAGGTAAGTGTAGATCGGTCCCATATGGTCGAAGGGGTCGAAGAAGCGCACCACGTTTTCCCGGAACACCAGTTCCAGGCCGCTCTCGCCGTAAGTGGGGGCGCCGTAGCGGTGGGACAGCACAAAGGGAATTGCGTACACGATGCCTGCGATGAGCAGGGCCAGCACCAGGCGCAGGTTGAGGTGGCGTTTGTAGCGGTGTTCGCTGAGCAGGTGTGGCAACAGCACCAGGCCCGGCAGCACCACACCGATCAAGCCCTTGAACAGTGAGGTGGCGGCCAGCAACAGGAAAAACACCGTGTAGCGCCCCAGCCGTGTGTCATCCGGCCCGCGCCAATACCACCACACCGCTGCCAGCACGCCGCACACAGTCAGTACATCGGCGGTGGCCACGCGGGCCCAGAACAGGAAATAGAAGGTGGTGGCGAGCATCCACCCGGCGATCAGCCCGGTGCCTTTGCGAAACAGGCGTTCACCGATCAGGTACACCAGCCAGATGCTCAACCACGCGGCAAGCACCGATGACAGGCGCAGCGACCAGGGGCCGAGGCCGCCCAGCAGGTGGGCAAACCCGGTGATCAGCCAATAGGAGGGCAGGGGTTTGTCGTAATACGGCGTGCCTTTGAGATACGGGTCGAAGTAATCACCGCTTTGCAGCATCTGCAAGGCGATATTCGCCCAGCGCGTTTCCGGCCCCCACAGGTCGCGGCTGCCCAGGCCCAGCAAGAGCAGCAAGGCCGAGGTGCCCAGCAGTAACACCAGGGCGCCGCGTTCGGTTTTCCAAAAACTCATGGGATGTTCCCTGTGGCAGGCGCTGCATTCAAGGGTGTTGGGGGTAAATCGTCAGCACCAGGTCGCCCTTGCGATAACGTTTTCCACCGGGAGGCAATTGCCCTTCTTCGCGGTGTTCGCTGGTGCTCTTGACCTGCATCAGCACGCCGACCGAACCCTGCTGGCGGGCCTCGGCCAACCAGGCCTGGACGCTGTCCGGCGTGACTTTGCGCTGTGCCGCGTCTTGGTAGTTCAAGCCATAGCGCAGCTCGCCCTGGGTGTTATAAAACGCCACATCGGGCCGGCGCAGGCGCCAGGTCAAGGCCGATGCCAGGCCCAGGTCATTGCTCAGCAAAGCACGGACAGGTTGCAGTTCGGCCAGATGCTCCTGCACGAATTGGTCGGGCATTTCGTTATCTTCGATCAGGGCCGGCATGCCCGCCGGTAGCAGGGCCACCAGCAAGCCAATGCCCAGGGCGGGCATCGCCCACAACGTCAACGGGCGCACCGCTTGCAGCAGGTTGGCGAGGATCCAGCCCAACAGCACGATAAACGTCAGCGACAGGTTGAACATCTCTGCGTGGCTATTGCCGTACAGCGGGCGGGTGATTTGCAGGTAAATTAGCGCCACCATGGCCGTCAGGCCAAGGACGAAATTGAGCGCGCCGTTGATGACCAGTGGGCGCGCCTTGCCTTGCTTGATCAGGTCGATCAAGCCGTGGCCCATTAACAAGGCCAGGGGCAACAGGCACGGCATGATGTAGGTCGGCAACTTGCCTTTGCTCAGGCTGAAAAAGCCCAGGGGCAACAGCAGCCACAGGGCGAGAAAGGTAATCGCCGGCTGGCGCTTTTCCTGCCAGGTCTTGAGCAGGGTGCCGGGTAGCAAGGCGGCCCACGGCAGGCACGCCACCACCATGATCGGCAGGAAGAACCAAACTGGCCGCGCATGCTGTGCGTTGTCGGCGGCAAAGCGGCGGATGTGCTCATGCCAGAAAAAGAAATGCCAGTAATCCGGTTCGCGCAAGTGGATGGCCAGGGCCCAGGGCAGGCATACGAGCACGGCGACCAGCACCGCCAACGGCCCGTAGCGCATCAACTCGCCGACGCGCCGCTGCCAGACGAGGTAGGGTACGGCGATCAAGACCGGCAACAGCCAGGCCAGGAAACCCTTGGTCATGAACCCCATGGCGCAGGCCACGCCCAACACTGCCCAGGCACCCAGGCGTTCCCGTTGCGTGCGGCAGTCCAGGGCAAACCACAACGCCACCAGGCTCAGGTTCACCCACAGGGTGAATTGCGGGTCGAGGTTGGCATACCCGGCTTGCCCGGCCACCAGGCCAAAGCTCATGTAGAGCAGGGCGCAGGCAAAGCTCTTGCGCGGGTCGTTCCACACGCGCCGGGCGAGCAGGTAGGCCAGTACCACGCTCAGGCCTGTGCTCAGGACCGAGGCGATGCGCACACCGAACAGGTTTTCACCGAACACCGCCTGGCCAAGGGCGATGAACCAATAGCCGGCCGCGGGCTTCTCGAAATAACGCACGCCCATGAAGTGAGGCGCCACCCAGTTGCCGCTCATCAGCATTTCCTGGCTGACCTGGGCGTAGCGGGTTTCGTCCGGCGTCCATAAACCGTGAAAGCCCAGGGGCAGCAAGATGAACACGGCAACGCCCAGCAATAGCCAGGCCAGAGGGTTTACGCGGGGCATGCGCACATCGCTCCATAACGTTCAAGTACGGGCAATGGCGGTATTAATTTAATAGGGTGAAGCATCGTAAGGGTCACTAAGTAGTTGTAGGAAAACATAACTAACAGGCGCGACTAAACATGCCAGAACAGGGCTGTCGTTTTGCTGAACACGTCGTGGCTTAATATGTAAACAAGTGTAATTAAAGTTGTTTGAGTGCGGCGGTCCACTCTTCGCTGTTCATGGTGCCCATGGCCTTGAAGGTGCCGTTGGGCAGCACCTTGACGAACAGTGCGCTGCCGTACTCGGCGGCGGCTGCGTGGGGGAAGCCCAGGCTGGTCTGGAAGTCGCTCATGCAGGCGCTGTGGGTGATCAGCATCAGGTTGCGTCCCGGCTGTTTGTGGCCGAGGATCTCATCGCCCATGGCGTCGCCGCAGATGGCCAGCGGGCCGGGGGACAGCTCGGTCTTGCCGAACATGAACAGTGACGTCTGGGCGGTTCGCGTGGTGGGGCTGCTGAGCACGTCGGTCAGGGCCATGCCCAGTGAATCAAAGGCTTTGCCCAGTTCGACGGCGCGTTCAGTGCCGTTGATGGTCAGGCCATCAGCGGGGCCGAAGCAGGGGTTGGCCGAGCGGTCGCAACGCTCTTCATGGCGCACCAGCACCACCAGTTCACCCTCTCGCCAGCTGGCGAGCACCCCGGAGGTCAGCAGGCGATTGCCTACGCCCAGGTCCAGGGGCGAGCTGGGCCACATTAAAAAGCCCGCCAACAGCAAGGCGGTAACGCTGATGCCAAGCAAGTGCAGGCGGTATTTTCTCAGGCGTTTTAACCTTGACCTTTTGGGTTGGGGGTTGGCCAGGATCATGTCTGCCACGCGGTTCATCCTCGGCACTGTTTATTGTGTTTATAAAAAGGCTGCACGGCTGGGCAGTTGCCCTTAGTGAGGCAGGAGACTGTCACAGCACTGCTGTCTTTTTGCTGAACACTTGCATGTTAAGAGTGTCACTTTGGTTAACTAAGAAAGTTGCGGGTTACCACGAGTTGGCGGGCACTTTAAAGTGCGGTGGATGGTCGGGCGGTGAAATCCATGTGAAAAATTTGCGTGGGCAGGAGCATCAGCCGTTATTCTCATTGCGGGTCCTTCAGATGAGCGTTCTTATGTTGCAGGTGCAAGGTGTTGTAAAAAACTACGCGACCCCGCAAGGCCCGCTGGCCGTCCTGGCCGGCGTCGACCTGCACCTGGGCGAGCGCAGCAGCCTGGCGCTGATGGGTGAATCGGGCAGCGGCAAAAGCACCTTGCTGCACCTGGTGGCCGGGTTGGACCGAGTGGACGGCGGCAGCATCCGCATCGGCGAGCAGCGCCTCGACCAACTCAACGAAGGGCAACTGGCCCATTGGCGCCGCACGCAAATCGGCCTGGTCTTCCAGCAGTTCAACCTGATCGGCAGCTTGCGCGTGGAAGACAACCTGGCGTTCCAGGCGCGGCTGGCCGGACGTTTCGACCCCCACTGGCAAGCGCAATTGGTGGAGCGCCTGGGGCTGGGCGACTTGCTACGGCGTTACCCGGAGCAACTCTCCGGTGGCCAGCAGCAACGGGTTGCCGTCGGGCGGGCGTTGGCCTCGCGACCGGGTTTGTTGCTGGCTGACGAACCCACCGGCAACCTCGACGAAGCCACCAGCGATGAAGTGCTGCAACTGTTGTTGGACCTGCTGCGTGACAGCCCCACCAGCCTGTTGATGGTCACCCACAGCCCGCGCCTGGCCGCACGGCTTGACCGGCAAGTGATGCTGCACCGTGGCCGTGTCGTGCCGATGGACGCTCGCTGAGATGGCGCTGTTTTACTGGACGCTGCGCGCATTGCTGAGCCACTGGCGGCGCCATCCGGTGCAATTTTTCAGCGTGCTCACCGGCCTGTGGCTGGCCACCGCGCTACTGACCGGCGTGCAGGCCCTCAACAGCCAGGCGCGGGACAGCTACGCACGCGCCAGCCAACTGATCGGTGGCGAACCTCAAGCCAGCCTGGTAGCGCCGGACGCCGCCAGTTTCCCCCAAGCACTGTTTGCCGAGCTGCGCCGCGCCGGCTGGCCGGTCTCCCCGGTGGTGCAGGGCCGGGTTGAGCTTCAAGGCCACGAGCAGCAGCGCCTGCAACTGATGGGTATCGACCCGGTGTCGTTGCCCGGCAGCGGCAGCGTGGCAGGGCAACGCTTGAGCCAGGCGCAGATGCTGGCGTTTTTCGAGCCGCCAGGGCGTACCTGGGTCGCTGCGCAAACGTTAG
Source organism: Pseudomonas sp. AL10 (assembly GCF_029960685.1). NCBI lineage: Bacteria > Pseudomonadati > Pseudomonadota > Gammaproteobacteria > Pseudomonadales > Pseudomonadaceae > Pseudomonas > Pseudomonas sp. AL10. The sequence goes on along the minus strand of NZ_JASBQZ010000060.1, from coordinate 16,757 downwards.
AGGCGCTGGGGTTGCAGGCGGGCGAGCAGCCGCTGACGTCCACCGGGCAGCGCCTGCCACCGTTGCAAGTACAGGCCGATATGGCGCCCGGCCTGCTGCTGACCGATATCAGTTTTGCCCAACCCCTGCTCAACATGCCTGGGCGCCTGTCGCGCTTACTGGTGGACAACACCTTCGCCGCGCGCCACCCCACGCCACCCGCCGCGTTGCAACTCAAGCAGGGCGAGGACAACAACCTGTCACGTCTCACTGAAAGCTTTCACCTGAACTTGGATGCAGTGGGTTTTTTATCCTTTGTGGTGGGGCTGTTTATCGTGCATGCGGCCATCGGCCTGGCCCTGGAACAGCGCCGTGGCCTGCTGCGAACCTTGCGCGCCTGTGGAGTCAGCGCACGCCTGTTGATCCTGAGCCTGGGCCTCGAATTGGGCGCTTTGGCTGTGTTGAGCGGTGTGCTCGGTATCGCCAGCGGCTACCTGCTGGCCAGCCTGTTGCTGCCGGATGTCGCCGCCAGTTTGCGCGGCCTGTACGGCGCCGAAGTCGCCGGCCAATTGAACTTGAGCCCCTGGTGGTGGCTCGCTGGTTTGGGCGTGAGCCTGCTGGGCGCACTGCTCGCCGGGGCCAGCAGCCTGTGGCGCGCGGCGCGTTTGCCGTTACTGGCGCTGGCCAACGCCCAGGCCTGGCATCAAGCCCATGGGCGCTGGTTACGGCGCCAGGGCTGGGTGGCATCCGCCGCCTTGCTGATCGCATTGCTGGCACTGTGGCTGGGCGATAGCCTGGCCGCCGGTTTTGTGCTGATGGCGGCCTTGCTGTTGGGCGCGGCGTTGGCGTTACCGGTGCTGCTAAACGGTTTATTGAAAGCGGTGCTGGGGCGCGGTCACGCGGTGCTGGGCCAGTGGTTCCTGGCCGATTGCCGCCAGCAACTGCCGGCCTTGAGCCTGGCGTTGATGGCGTTGCTGTTGGCCCTGGCGGCGAATATCGGCGCCGGTTCCATGACCTCGGGCTTTCGCCAGACCTTCACCCATTGGCTGGAGCAGCGCCTCACCGCCGAGCTGTACCTCAACCCGCAAAATCCGCAGCAGGCCGAGCAACTCAATGCATGGTTGAGCCGCCAGCCCCTGGTGCAGGCCGTATTGCCCGCCTGGCAGGTGTCGGTGCAACTGCAAGGCTGGCCCGCGGAGGTGTTCGGCGTGGTCGACAACCCCACTTATCGTCAACACTGGCCGTTGCTGGAAGCGGCGGATGCGCCCTGGGACCGCCTGCTGCAAGACGACAGCCTGATGCTCAGCGAACAACTGGCGCGACGCCTGAAGGTGCAACTGGGCGACACGGTTTCCATCCCCACACCGCAGGGTACCTGGGCGCCGAAGATCGTCGGCATCTACGCCGACTACGGCAACCCCAAGGGCCATCTGCTGGTCAATGCCCAGCACCTGTTGGCGCATTGGCCGACGCTCTCACCGGCACGCTTCAACCTGCGCGTGGCGCCTGCCGATGTGCCGCCGCTGATTCGTGAAGTGCAGCGGGAGTTCGCCCTGGAAGACAGCCGCATCGTCGATCAACAGCAACTCAAGGGCTGGTCCAGCCAGGTCTTCGAACGCACCTTCGCCGCCACCGCGGCGTTGAACAGCCTGACCCTTGGCGTCGCTGGTGTGGCGTTGTTCATCAGTCTGCTGACCCAGAGCCAAAGCCGTCTGGGCCAACTCGCGCCGTTGTGGGCGCTGGGCGTGACGCGCCGACAATTGATGCTGCTCAACCTCGGCCAGACCTGGCTGCTGGCGGTGCTCACGTTGATCCTGGCGTTGCCGCTGGGGCTGTTGCTGGCGTGGTGCCTGGATGCGGTGATCAACGTGCAGGCCTTCGGCTGGCGCCTGCCGCTGCAAGTCTTCCCCGGCCAGCTTGCGCAATTGCTGGGGCTGGCGATGCTCGCCACCTTGCTTGCGTCGGCCTGGCCCCTCTGGCAGCTGTACCGCAGCCGCCCGGCGGATTTGTTGAGGACGTTCGCCCATGAAGACTAAGGCATTGGCGTGCATCGCCTGGTTACTGCTGAGCGGGTGCGACCAGGCGCCCGCACCCGAGGACAGTTTCGCCGGGCTGGGCAGCGATGCGGCGGACTTTGCCCAGGTGGTGCCCGGCAAAGTCTTCAGCTTTCCCGAGGACCACGGGCCCCATGACGGCTTTCGCATCGAATGGTGGTACGTCACTGCCAACCTCAAGGATGCCCAGGGCAATGTCTTCGGCGTGCAATGGACGCTGTTTCGCAATGCGTTGAAGGCCGGCCCTGTTGAACCGGGCTGGCGCGATTCAACCGTGTGGCTCGGCCACGCCGCCGTCACCTCAGCCACCCGCCACTACGCCGCCGAACGCTTGGCCCGGGGTGGCGTCGGCCAGGCTGGGGCTCAGGCAGAGCCGTTCAACGCCTGGATCGACGACTGGACCTTCGCCACCCGCCCTGGTGCTTCCAGCCCCCTGGCCGACATGCAACTCAAGGCCAGTGGCGCACAATTTGCCTACGACCTGCACCTGACCTCCAGCCGCCCGCTGGTGCTGCAAGGCGACCATGGCTACAGCCGCAAATCCGACCAGGGCCAGGCGTCGTATTACTACAGCCAGCCGTTTTTCACCGCCAGCGGCAGCGTCAGCCTCGACGGCCAGACCTACCAGGTCAGCGGCCCAGCCTGGCTCGACCGCGAGTGGAGCAGCCAACCCCTGGCTGCCAGCCAGACCGGCTGGGACTGGTTCTCCCTGCACCTGGACCGCGGCGCGCAACTGATGCTGTTTCGCGTGCGGCAGAAAGACAGCGACGGTTACCTCACCGGCACTTGGATCGACGCCCAAGGCCACACCGAGACCTTGCACAACAGCGATATCCAACTCACACCGCTGACCACCACGGCCATCGACGGGCGCAACATTCCCACACGTTGGTCGCTGAAAATTCCCGGCAAACAGCTGGATATCACCACCGAAGCCGTCAACCCCAAAGCGTGGATGGACCTGGGCATTCCATATTGGGAAGGGCCGGTGCGGTTTGAGGGTGGGGTGGGGTATTTGGAGATGACGGGGTATTAGGGGCGCTTTCTGTAGGCGTTCATCTTTTGCTGTGTAGGCAACTTCCCAAACGTACTTTTTGACCCCCGCCTGCTTGTGTCCGGGCTGTGGGTGCTTGCTTATATTTCGATGCCATCTCTCTCGGTATCGGAATCCAGGACATGGCGTACGGCTACATCAATCAACAGGCTGCACCTTACCCGTTTTTGAAATCACGTCTATGGCGCGGAGGCTTGTTGCAAGGCCGAGATCATTTCGATGTGCTGAATCGGCACCTGAGCCATGGATTGGTGAGGCCGGGTGAGTTGGTGATTGTTCCAGAGGCGTCCAGCGTCAATTGTTCTATCGAAGAAGCCTGGTTGATGCGCCACGCTGAAGAGATTACTCATCAACTGGACCAGGTTGCGCCCCTCGATAGAGCTGGAAACAAAAACTATGACCTGGCGCAGAGCATTCTGGGGTATGGCTCGATAAGCATCGGCAGTGCGACGTCGGCTTGGAGCCGGCACCTGCAGGCGGTTGCACAGACTTTGATGGAAATCGAGCAACTGCATCGCCAATTGAAGGACGGTGGTTTGGACAAAGAGTCGTTTATACGACAGCGTCAAAGGATGTTTGGCGTTTTGGATATGTAACTGCAAGGGGCTGCACGATTTGGCTCGGGGTTGCGTGGCAATCAACCGCTGAAGGGAGCGCTCGGGATCTCGACCAAAAGCTATCTGCATCAAGGCGAGATTGCGGGGTACACGCAGCGGGTTCGAACGATTACGCAAATGTCGAAATGGTTAAAGCAAGGAACATATCTTGGGTTGGCGTTGGATGTAGGCGTGGCGGGTTTGGAAATCAAGGAGGCGTGTGTGGTGGGAAGGGAGGTGCAGTGTCGGCGGGCGAAGTATGTGGAGACGGGGAGGTTGCTGGGTGGAGTATTTGGGGCTGCTGTTTTGGGCAAGCGTGGCGCAACTATTGCTCGCAGTGCATGCCGGATTGCATTGGGTGTTTCACTGAAAGGCAACGGTGAACTGGCTTGCGGAATTATCGGAGGGGCTATGGGCGGGGCGACGGGAGGCGCTTTTTTTGGTGAGTTTGGTGGGTTTTTGGGGGGAAGAATATTGGAAGTCGACGGCGATCTGATATTCCAACCCGAGGGAACATAACGATGTCCCTTTTTTTTGTATATAGCATTGTGATGTTCGCTTGGGTGTTTGTCGTGTTCGTACTGATAGTGTTTGCTGAATACGCAAAGCTGGATGAACTGGAAAGTTACTTCAGTGAGAACGAGAAGGTTCTTAGGCATAAGCGTTTCAGGGAAGGATATGATCCGATCGATAGATATCATCGCATGAGCCTGATGATCGACATCCTGTCAGGTCCGAAAGCTTTTCTGAAGGCAGGCCTTGTGACCGAAGCCGAGCTGGCGTCTGTCCCCTTGACGCTTAAGCGCTGGGCCTTGTGGCCGTATCGCCTCGCGGATGTTTGTATCATCGAAATCATTGTGTGGGAGGTTTGGCGCAGATGGTGCGATATCCCAATTCCATGAAACTAGGCCTCACTCGCGAAAAACACCTCTTGAATTGGCAATTGGTAGCGGTGCGCGAACCTGGAGGCGGTCATTACGGGGCGTTATAGATCAAGAGTGATTCGATTTTTTCACCAAAAGGGCATGTTAATGTCGTTTTTTCTCGCTTACACCCTGGTGATGGTGGTTGGAGCGTTCGTCATTTTGGGATTAGTGCTCTTTGTCGAACGAACAAAACTCGAGGCGTTGGAAGGTTACTTCATTGAAAACGTGCAGGTGCGTAACTATCAGCAACGCTGGGGACGAAACCAGCGGTTCGTCAGGTTCCATCGCATGTGTCTCATGATTGATATCCTCCGCGCGCCAGAACGCTCCGTGAAAGAAGGGTACATGACCGAGGCAGAGCTAGCCGTCATTCCGCCAGCGCTCAAGCGTTGGGCTGTATGGCCCTATCGGCTCGCGATAATTTGGGCGATCAGTTGGGGCTATTGGTGCACCTGGCTTTAGAGGTACTTTCGCTTCTTGAGCCTGAATTTCAGGCTCACATTGTTAAAAAAATACTGTACATACATACAGTCTTGTCCTACAGTCCATCCCAGGTGACCGGATGTCACCGGTTACCTGAGCTTCAATTTTTTAACTATGGATGGATAAAAAATGAAATCGAAAAAAGCCTTCATTCTGGGCGCGGCCATGGCGGCCTCTTGCTTCGTTTCGGCCTTTGCCCTGGCCGAGCAAACCCCGGCAAAACTCAGTGCGCAGGCGGTCAAGCAGGCCGTGGACAAAGCGTTGAAACCTGGCGGTACGCTGGAAAAGGCCAGCGTCTCGGGCGAGCTCAAGCAAAAGCTCAATGCCGCCAAGGCCGGGCAGTCCAACGTCGTCAAAAAAAGCAAGGCGGCCGTCGGTAATGTGGCGATTGACTCCCCGGTTGGCCAGCTGGAAAAACCTGACTCGGCGCACATGAAACAGGCCGCGGTTGCAGCCTTCACGCCGTTGTTTCCCACCCTGGATATCAATACTCTTTACACCCTCACCGGTGTGGAGACCGGCGCGCAAATCGCTTACCACTTCAACCTGCCGAAAAACGCACGAATCCAGGTACAGCTGCTGAACCAGAGTGCCGGCACGGATATGTCGTTGACGCTGTTCCATGACGACGGCCAAGGCAACCTGACGCCGTTGGGCACCTCGGATAACCCCGGCAGTGCCGATGAATACCTCAACGGCGTGTTGCCAGCCGGTGACTACTACTGGTTCATGGTGGCCAATGTCGCGAGCAACTCGCAGTTCAGTTTTGGTGTGGCGGTGGACAGCAATGTGGATGCCTACGAGCCTAACGACACTGAGCAAACCGCGTTCGCGCTGCCGGATGCCTTGAACCAGGTGACCGGTAACCTCGACAGCGTCAATGACGTGGATTACTTCTCCTTCGTCTCGTTGCGTGGCCAAGGTGTGGGCATGTTCCTGGGCGATGACGGTGCGGGTACGCGTAACCAGTGGATCTTCGAACGGTTCGATGGCACCCAGTGGGTGGAAGTCCCGCAGGGCTCTACCTCCACCTATCCCAACCTGACGCCAGGCTACACGGTCAAGGTGCGTGTGCGGGCCAACCCGGCGGTAGCATTGAACCCCCAGGCTCAATACAAGCTGACCCTCGGCTCGGCGCCACGCCTGAACCAGCACAATGTGAACGGCGATAACGTGGTGCGCATCCCCAGCTCGATCTTCCAACTGGCCACCCAGGCGGCCCGCAATCTGAGCTGGAGCACCCAGTGGTCAGACAGCACGGGCGAGCCCCTGCGCGGCGTCACCCCTGTACTGCGGGTCGACAAGCATTTTGGCGCCACTTACAACTGGGTCGACTATGAGGCCAAGACCGGCATCACCGGTGCAGCCTCGGGAAATGTCGCGCTGGGCACCTGCTCTGGGGACTACAAAGTGCGGTACCCGGACAGCGGCTCGGGCCAGACCTACAACTGGGAAACCTGGTTCAACGAGGGCGGCTGGCGCATCGAGCTCAGGGAGTTCCCTGGTGTGGGCGTGGGTGGCAATAACGTCCAATACGTCAGCCTCGGCCACATCTGCAGCCAGACCATCGTGCGCTGATTGATCTATGTGTGTGAAGCGGGGGGCAGTCCAGTTGGACTGCCCCTTTTTTTTACCGTGGGTTCCCAATGCAAAGTGCCAAACAAATAGTCCATCAACGGCAGCACGATGTTGAAGTTACGCCCCTGCATCAGCTCACGACGGTGATGCAAGGCATGCAGGCGGTGCATCTGGCGAATCCACGGCAGGCGCGCCACCGGGTGTTCGGCAGGCAGGTGTTCGCAGGCATGAAACACTTCGTAGAGCAGGTAACCGAGGATCATGCAGCCGGCAAACAACCCGGCAACGTTGGGGCTCAGTTGGCTGAGCAGCCACCAGGCGGGGAGGGTGATGGCCAGGCTGTGCAGCAAGATCAGCCAGGCTGGAAACAGGATGACGCGCCAGTCCCGGGGGCTGTCGTAAGTCATGTGATCGGGGGTGAAGAAGCTGTGGTGGTCGCCAGTGTGGCGTGCGTAGAACAGCCGTGCGAACGCATGTTTGTGGTGGCCCAGATGGCGGTGCACAAGGTAGATGCACAGGTTGAAGAACAGCAGGGTCAGAGGCACGGCCAGCCACTGCAGGGCGGTGATATCGGCAGTGGACGACCAGGCCAGCGTGATGCAGGCGATGCCGTAGCCAAGCACGAATGCGGCATGCAGCCAGGGGTTGTAACGCGGGCTGACGCTTGCGCGGTAACGGTCGCGGAAAGTCTCGGTCGGGTGGGGCATGGCCGGCTGCTCGCTGTGTTTTTATTTGAGGCTGAGCTTAGTTGGCTTAGGCGGATGTGCGAGTTTTTACTGGCAACCCTTGCCCCCTGTAGGAGCGAGCTTGCTCGCGAAAAATGTCAACGATAACGCGGGCTTCTGAATAAACGCGGCGCCTGAGTTTTTCGCGAGCAAGCTCGCTCCTACAACAGGAGGGCAAGCCAGCTCCCACATTTTGATCACTGCCGACCAGTGGAGGCTTGCACAGGTCAGATTTACTTGTTAGTTTCTGACAAAATGTTAACGATAACATTTGCTCTAAAAATAAAAACAAAACAGAGACCCACGCCATGAAAATGCTCCCCAAAACCCTGTGTTTACTGGCTGCCAGCATCACCCTGGGCAGCGCGACCCCCGCGTTTGCCGACGCTGCCAAGCCCATCCGCATCGGCGCCTCGTTCCAGGAAATCAACAACCCCTATTTCGTCACCATGAAAAACGCCCTGGAAGAAGCCGGCGCCACCATCGGTGCCAAGCTGATCATCACGGACGCCCGCCACGACGTGTCCAAGCAGGTCAGTGATGTCGAAGACATGCTGCAAAAGGGCATCGACATCCTGTTGATCAACCCCACTGACTCCGTCGGCGTGCAATCGGCCGTCAAGTCGGCCCATGCTGCCGGCGTCGTAGTGGTGGCGGTGGATGCCCAGGCAGATGGCCCGCTGGATTCGTTCGTCGGCTCGAAGAACTTCGACGCCGGTTTCCAGGCCTGTGAATACCTGGCTAAAACCATCGGTGACAAAGGCAATATCGCCATCCTTGACGGCATCGCCGTGGTGCCGATCCTCGAACGTGTGCGCGGCTGTAAAGAGGCGGTGGCCAAGCACCCGGACATCAAGATTGTCAGCATCCAGAACGGCAAACAGGAACGTGACCAGGCCCTGACCGTCACCGAAAACATGTTGCAGGCCCAGCCCACCCTCAAGGGCATTTTCAGCGTGAATGACAATGGCTCCCTCGGCGCACTCTCGGCTATCGAAGCCAGCGGCATGGACGTGAAGCTGGTCAGCGTCGACGGCGCGCCGGAAGCGATCAAGGCGATCCAGAAACCCGGCAGCCATTTCATCGCCACCTCGGCCCAGTACCCGCGCGACCAGATCCGCCTCGCCCTGGGCATCGCCCTGGCCAAGAAGTGGGGCGCCCAGGTACCGGCCAGCGTGCCGGTGGACATCACCCTGATCGACCAGGCCAAGGCCAAGGACTTCAGCTGGTAAACCCCCCAGGCCCCACGCAATGCGTGGGGCCCAGGTCTTCCTTCTGAGTGCGAGGTCGGCGGTATGAGCAGTCTTCTGAAGCTGGAAAACATCTGTAAGCGTTACCCTGGGGTGCAGGCCCTCAAGGCCATCAACCTGCAAGTGGAGCGTGGCGAAATCCACGCCTTGCTCGGGGAAAATGGCGCGGGCAAATCCACCCTGATGAAGATTCTGGGCGGTGTCGAGCATCAGGACGAAGGGCAGATCCTTATCGACGGGCAGGCCCGAAAATTTGCGACCTATCGGGATGCGATTGCCGCCGGGATTGGCATTGTGTTCCAGGAATTCAGCCTGATTCCCTACCTCACGGCGGTAGAAAATATCTTCCTCGGCCATGAGCTGAGCAACCGCTTCGGCCTGTTGCGCAAACGCGAAATGGCCGAGGCCTCCCAGGCGTTGTTCAAGCGCCTGGGGGTCAGCATTGACCTGCACTGCGCGGTCAAGCACCTGAGCGTGGCCGAGCAGCAGTTTGTCGAAATCGCCAAGGCCCTGGCCCTGGACGCACGCCTGCTGGTGCTCGATGAGCCGACCGCGACGCTGACCCCCAGTGAGGCCGAGTTGCTGTTTGACATCATGCGCGAACTCAAGCGCCAGGGCGTGGCGGTGATTTTTATCTCGCACCACCTGGAAGAGATTTTCCAGGTCTGCGACCGTATCAGCGTGCTGCGCGACGGCGGCAATGCAGGCGTCACCGAGGTGGCCGACAGCGACATCGACCGCCTGGTCGAGATGATGGTCGGCCGCCGCCTGGAATGCAGTTTTCCGCCCAAACCCAGCGGCGAACGCGGCCCGTTGCTGCTGGAAGTCAAGGACATCCAACTGGTGCGCAACGGCCCCCACAACCGTTTCAATGTGCACAAAGGCGAGATCCTGGGCTTCGCCGGCCTGGTGGGTTCGGGCCGCACCGAGCTGGCCCTGGGCATGATGGGCGCGTTGCCCACGGTGAGCAAAGACGTGTGGCTGCGCGGGCAAAAAGTCAGCCTCGATGACCCGGCCCAAGCCCTGGCCCACGGCATCGGCCTGCTCCCCGAAAGTCGCAAGAGCGAAGGGCTGATCACCGCCTTCAGCATTCGCGAAAATATCTCGCTGAACAATTTGCCCAAGTATCAGAACGCCTCGGGCCTGATCGACAAGGCCCGCGAGTGCGCCAGCGTCGAAGCGCTGATGCGCCAGCTGTCGATCAAGGCACCCAGTGGCGAAAGCCTTGTGGTGAACCTCAGCGGCGGCAACCAGCAAAAAGTCGTGATCGCCCGCTGGATCAACCACCACTGCGACGTACTGGTGTTCGACGAACCCACACGCGGCATCGACGTGGGGGCCAAGGCGCAGATCTACGCGTTGATGCGCAGCCTCACCGAACAGGGCTACGCGATCATCATGATTTCCTCCGAGCTGCCCGAAGTCATCGGCATGTGCGACCGCGTCGCCGTGTTCCACAAGGGCGCCATCGTCAAGGTACTGGAAGCGTCCGCCGTCAATCCTCAAGAGGTCATGCGCCATGCAACAGGGGGCTCAAGTGAATACGTCCATTAACACCGCCGGCACCGGCCGGTTGCGCCTGAACCTGGCGCGGCTGCTGCGCTCGCCCGCGTTTTATCCCTTTGTCGGGCTGGTGGTGGTGACCCTGGTGATGATCCTCGCCAGCGACACCTTCCTCACCGCCAGCAACCTCTCCAACATCGCCCGCCAGGTGTCGATCAACGCGATCATCGCGGTAGGCATGACCTGCGTGATTCTCACTGGCGGCATCGACTTGTCGGTGGGGCCGGTGATGGCGTTGTCCGGCACCTTGACTGCCGGGCTGATGGTCGCCGGGTTGCCGCCGGGCCTGGCGATTGGCGTCGGGCTGCTGGTGGGCGTGGCCTTCGGCATCGGCAACGGGCTGTTCGTGGCGTACCTGCACATGCCGCCGATCATCGTCACCCTGGCGACCATGGGCATCGCGCGCGGGTTCGGGCTGATGTACACCGACGGCTACCCGATTTCCGGCTTGCCAGAGTGGTTCGCGTTCTTCGGTCGCGCCAGTGTGTTTGGCCTGCAGGTGCCGATCCTGATCATGCTGCTCACTTACCTCGCGGCCTACGTGCTGCTGCAGCACACCCGTATCGGCCGCTACATCTACGCCATCGGTGGCAATGAAGAAGCGGTGCGCTTGTCCGGGGTGCGTGCGGCGCGTTTCAAGCTGCTGGTGTATGGCATCAGCGGCTTCACCGCTGCGATTGCCGGGCTGGTGCTTACCTCGCGCTTGATGAGCGGCCAGCCGAATGCCGGTGTGTCGTTCGAACTCGATGCGATTGCCGCCGTGGTGCTGGGTGGCGCGTCGATTGCCGGCGGCCGCGGAGTGATCATCGGCACTTTGCTCGGCGCCATGCTGCTGGGCGTGTTGAACAACGGTTTGAACATGCTTGGCGTGTCGCCCTACGTGCAGAGCGTAATCAAGGGCGGGATCATTTTGCTGGCGATTTTTATCAGCCGTCAGCGCCATCGTTAATACCTCACTACACAGGACCGAACACATGGACAAGCACACTCACATGCAAGCCGTCGTCTGCCACGGCCCGAAAGACTACCGCCTGGAGCGCATCGGCAAACCCCAGGCGCGTGCCAATGAGCTGGTGATCCGTATCGCCGCCTGCGGCATCTGCGCCAGTGACTGCAAGTGCCACTCGGGCGCGGCGATGTTCTGGGGCGGCGACAACCCCTGGGTCAAGGCGCCGGTAGTACCGGGCCACGAATTTTTCGGCTACGTGGTCGAAGCCGGCGAGGGCGCCGAGGAGCACTTTGAGGTCAAGGTCGGTGACAAGGTCATCGCTGAACAGATCGTGCCGTGTGGCAAGTGCCGCTTCTGCAAATCGGGCAAATACTGGATGTGCGAAGTGCACAACATCTTCGGCTTCCAGCGCGAAGTGGCCGAAGGCGGCATGGCCCAGTACATGCGCATTCCCAAGACCGCCATCGTGCACAAGATCCCTGAGTCGGTGTCCCTGGAAGACTCGGCGCTGGTGGAGCCGATGGCCTGCTCGATCCATACCGTCAACCGTGGCGATATCCAGCTCGACGACGTGGTGGTGATTGCCGGCGCGGGTACCCTTGGCCTGTGCATGGTCCAGGTCGCCGCGCTGAAGACCCCGAAAAAACTGGTGGTGATCGACATGGTCGACGAGCGCCTGGAACTGGCGAAAAAGTTCGGCGCCGATGTGGTGATCAACCCCGCCCGTGACAACGCCCGCGAGATCATCAACGGCCTTACGGAGAATTACGGCTGCGACGTCTACATCGAAACCACCGGCGTCCCGGCCGGCGTCACCCAGGGCCTGGACCTGATCCGCAAGCTCGGGCGCTTTGTCGAGTTCAGCGTGTTTGGCGCCGAGACCAGCGTGGACTGGTCGATCATCGGCGACCGTAAGGAGCTGGACGTGCGCGGCGCGCACCTGGGCCCGTATTGCTACCCGATCGCCATCGACCTGTTCGAGCGTGGCTTGGTCACTTCCCAAGGCATCGTCACCCATGATTTCCCGCTGGACGACTGGGCCGAGGCGTTTGAACTGGCCAATTCGACCAAGTCGATCAAGGTGCTGTTGAAGCCGGTGCTCTGAGATGGACTACGTCATCGGTGTAGACATTGGCACCCAAAGCACCAAGGTGCTGCTCGTGGATGCCCAGGGCACGATCATCGCCCAGCACAGCCACGGCTACCGGGTGGACACCCCGAAAGTGCGCTGGGCCGAGCAGTGGCCGCAGGTGTGGCTGGATGCCGTCCAAACCTGCGTGGCCCAGTGCATGGCCAAGGCCGGGGTGCCGGCGCCGCAGGTCAAGGCGCTGTGCATCAGCAGTTTGTACGGTGGTTCGGGCATTGCCGTGGATGCGCAGATGACGCCGCTGCACCCGTGCCTGATCTGGATGGACCGCCGCGCCGGCGAGCAGGTGGCCTGGGTGCGCGAGCACGTGGACCTGGAGCGCTTGTTCGCCATCACCGGCAACTCGGTAGACAGCTACTACGGCTTCACCAAAATGCTCTGGCTCAAGCAGCACCAACCGCAGGTGTGGGCGGATACCCGCTACCTGTTACCGCCCAACAGCTACATCAACTGGTGCCTGACCGGCGAGTTGGCGGTGGACCACAGCAGCGCCGGGAATATCGGTGGTGTCTACGACGTGGCGGCGCGCAACTGGTCAGGCGAGATGCTGGAGGCGTTGGGTATCGCGCAGTCGATGATGCCCGAGCGGTTGCTGTATTCCGGCGAGGTGGTGGGTGGTTTGCTTGCAGACTGGGCCGCCCGCCTGGGTTTGCAGGCGGGCACGCAGATCCTCGCTGGGGGCGTGGACGCGGCCATGGCGACCCTGGCGGCGGGTGTCACTCAGCCAGGTAATCATGTGGCGATGATCGGCACCAGCATGTGCTGGGGCTACCTGAACCAGCAGGTGGATGCGCGCCATGGTTTGGTGAGCATGCCCCATGTCTACAACGGCCACCACGACCTGTACATCTTCGGCGGTGCGATCACCGCCGGGGCCTCGGTCAGCTGGTTTCGCGAGCAGTTCTGCCAGGCCGAAGAACAGCAGGCCCAGGCCACGGGGCAAGACAGCCTGGCACTGTTGGAGCAGAGCGCGATGAATATTCCGGCCGGCAGCGAAGGCGTGGTGTTTTTGCCTTACCTGATGGGCGAGCGCAGCCCGGTATGGGATGACCGCGCCAGCGGCAGTTTTGTCGGGCTCAACCTCTACCACAGCCGCTTTCACCTGTACCGCGCGGTGCTGGAGGGCGTGAGTTTTGCCCTGCGCCACAATATCGAAGCGGGCACCCAGGGCGCGCATTCCCTGGACCCACGCTTGATTGTGGTGGGTGGGGCCAGCCATTCGGACCTGTGGATGCAGATCATCGCCGATGTCACACGCTACCCGGTGTACACCATCGTCCAGGAGGTAGAAGCGGCCTTGGGCGCGGCGTTGCTGGCGGCGCATACCGTGGGGCTGGTGAGTGATGGGCAGATGGACACCGGCTGGGTGCAGTTGCAACTGCGGGCGCAGCCCAAGCGGGAGAATGTCATGACGTATGACCGGGCGTTTGCCGAGTACCTGAAGCTGTACCCGGCTCTGAAACCGATCATGCACAACCTGCAAACCACCTGATTCAACACGGTCCAGAAATGTGGGAGCTGGCTTGCCTGCGATAGCGGTGTATCAGCACCCGATAAGGAGACTGATACTCCGCTATCGCAGGCAAGCTCCCACAGTGGATCTTCATTGGTTTTGAGATCTTTATTTATGACCACTACCTTCGACTTCTCTCACCGGCGCATCCTCGTCACCGGTGCCAGCAGCGGCATCGGTCGCGAAATTGCCCAGCAACTGATCGCCAGCGGCGCCGAAGTCTTCGCCCTCGGTCGCGACGCCCAAGCCTTGGCGGCATTGGGTTGCCACACCTTGTGCGTGGACATCGCTGACAACATCACCCTCGACAAAGCCCTGCAAGCTTTGCCGCCCCTGCACGGCCTGGTCAATTGCGCCGGGATTTCACGCCTGGAACCCGCCGCCGCCATCAGCGCCAGCGCCTTCGATCAGGTGATGAACGTCAACGCCCGCGCCGCTGCGCAAGTGGCCAGCCGGGTCGCGGCGAAGATGATCGAGGCGGACATTGCCGGCAGTATCGTCAACGTCTCCAGCCAGGCGTCGTTGGTGGCGCTGGACGATCACCTGAGCTACTGCGCTTCCAAGGCCGCGCTGGATGCAATCACCCGTGTGCAATGCGCCGAGTGGGGCCGTTTTGGCATACGCGTCAACAGCGTCAACCCCACCGTGACCTTGACGCCGATGGCAACCATGGCCTGGTCCGAACCGGCCAAGCGCGACCCGGCACTGGCTGCGATTCCGTTGGGGCGTTTTGCGCAACCGGCGGAAGTGGCGCTGCCGGTGCTGTTCCTGCTCAGCGACGCGGCGAGCATGATCAGTGGCGTCAGCCTGCCGGTGGACGGCGGCTACACCAGCCGCTAGCCGTTTTCCAGCTGCCCGGCGATGACCACTTTATCCCGTGGCTTGTACGGGTCTTGCAGGCGGTCGAGCAGCAGGCGCACCGCACTGCTGCCGGCCAGGGACGCGTCATGGGCCACGCAGGCGATGGGCACGCCAAAGATATCGGCGAAGGGCAGGCGGTCGATGCCGCAGATGGTCAGGCTGTCATGGGCAATGTTGTGCATGCGTAACGCGCGCAGGGCGCCCAGGGTGATCAACTGGTTGAAACCCATGATCGCGTCCGGCGCCGAGTGTGCGGCCAGGTAGTCGAGGGTATGCAGGTAAGCCGGCATCAGCGTGTAGTCACCCGCCTGCACCTCGACCTGAATGTCGGGGTGTTCGGCCAGCACTTCCCGCAGGCCTTTGAGGCGCTCCACGCTGATGCGCGAGTGCTCGGGGCCGGTCAGCACCAGCAGGCGCTTGAGGTTGGGCGTTTGGCGTAACAGGTAGTGCGCGGCTTGCAAGCCGCTGTGGTAGTTGTCGAGCACCACACGGCTGAACGGGCTGTCGTGGATGGTGCGATCGAGCAGCACCACCGGGGTCTTGCCGTTGCTCAGGCGCTCCAGATAGTCGGGTTGGTAGCTCGGTTCATCGGAGACCGGCGAGAGGATGATCCCCGCCACGCGATACCCCAGCAGGGTATCCACCGCCTTGCTTTCCAATTCCTCCAGCTCATCGGTGTCCACCAGCATGATGGTGTAGCCGTGCTTTTTCGCCTCGCGGGAAATCGCCTTGATCATCTCGCTGTAGAACGGGTTGTCCACCGAAGCGGTGATGACCCCGATGATCAGGCTTTCACTGCGCTTTAGCCCACGGGCGAAGGCGTTGGGCACGTAGTCCAGCTCGCGTGCCACTTCCAGAATGCGCGCCAGGGTGGCGGGTTTGACCAGGTCGGGTTTGCTCAAGGCCCGGGACACCGTAATGGTAGTCATGCCGACCCGTTTGGCAATGTCGCTGATGGTGACGGACTTTTTCTTGTTCATCGGTAAGGCTGCGAGGGGAAACACCAGCAGGCTAGCATGTGCGCAGATGTAGAGTGATTCAAATCAGCGGGTCCCAGCGTTGCGACCAGTCGCCTTCGGCCTTCACCACTGTACGTAGCAGCTCCAAAGCCTGTTGCAACACCGCCGAATCCCGCGCCCGCGAATACACCAGGTAGGTCGGGAAGCTGAATTCCGGCGCCTTGGGCACGCGCTGCATCACGCCGCTGTCCAGGTAGCTTTGCACCACCCGTGTGCGGAAGTAGCCGGCACCGCCGTTTTCCAGAATGTACTGCAACGCCAGCGGCCCCAGGTTGAAACTCACCGCGGCACGCGCACGGTCGGGCAGGGCGGCGTCGTGCTGCTGGCGAAAGCCCTGGCCCCAGTCGATATACACGTAAGGCTCGGGTTTGCTCGCCAGTTGCACCAGAATCAGCTTTTCTTCCAGCACCTGCTCCACCTGCAAGCCCGGCCAGTATTGCGGCTGGAACACCAGGGCGGCGTCGAGCACACCCAGCTCTAGTTGGCGCAGCAGGTACTCGCCCTCACGCACTTCGGTGCGCAGTGCATGGCCTGGGATGTGTTCGCGCAGCGCCTTGGCCCAGCCGAGCATCAACGGGTTGCACAGGCTGACTTCACCGCCGATATGCAGCACGTTGCGATAGCCGTCTGGCAATGGCAGGTCGCGCCGCGCCGCTTCCCAGGTTTGCAGCAACTGGTTGGCATACACCACGAAGGCCTCGCCATCGGCGGTCAGCCGCGCACCGGCACGGTTGCGCACGAACAGGGTGCAGCCCAGCTGGTTCTCCAGGTTTTTCACCCGGGCGGTGATGGCGGTCTGGGTGACGTGCAGTTTCTCGGCCGCTGCGGCCAGGCTGCCGCAGCGGGTGATTTCGAGGAAGGTGCGTGCCAGTTCGATGTCCATGAAGCCCCCGGGGATGAATAGGGGCATTGTAGAGCGATGCAGGATTGGAATGCGATCCATGTGGGAGCTGGCTTGCCTGCGAAGACGGCCTGACAGTCAACTGGGATGTTGGATCAGAGCGCGTACATATCCGTTATTTAGGTAACGGCCACTTAGGGTTCCGCCCTGACGGCGGCT